>SKQX01000202.1 GCA_007118795.1 Thermoflexales bacterium
GGATCGGGAATCTGCTGAAACAGCACCCGGCCGGCAGGCCGACCGGCTGTTTCGATGTGCAGATCCCCGAACTCGAACATCTGGGCCAGGGCCCCCTCCTGGGAAAGCTGGATGCTCTGGATTCTGGATAGGGGCGCCCCGACCCGGCATTGGTGAATGAGATAGACGTGCTCGTCGTGCATCACGCGCTTGTTGGTCAGGACGTAGTTGTCGTTGAAATGGTCGACGACGCGATAGAGGGCAAGCAGTACCGGTGCCGAGGCCACCAGGCCTCCGACGACCAGGCCTGCAAACGACACGCTCCCCACGGCGAAGTAGATCACCAGAACTGAGAACAGCAGGACAGCGGGCAGGATCAGTCCCTGCACCAGGATCAGGTCGTGTTTCCGCAAGACAAACACGACGACCTCGTCTGGCTCCTGCCACTCGAACCGAGGAGCGCGCCGCCTCCTCTCGATGTCGGGTGGCATCCGCAGATCATCGAGCATGCCAGGACGCTCTGCCAGCAGGCTATCGAAGTCCTGTTTGTCGATGTAGATGAGTACTGCGTCATCCACGACTTCGACGGTGGCGTCGTGCGGTTCGCCGAGCAGCAGAGAGCTCTGCCCAAAGGAATCGCTCGCACCGAATCGGGCCACCTCTTGCTCAATCCCGTCGGGATCAACGTGCCAGGCCCGCAGCTGACCGGACTCCACGAAATAGAGCCGGTGCCCGGGTTCGCCTTGACGACAGATCAGGTCTCCCGCGGAATGGCGCTCCCAGTGCGCCAGCTCACCCAGAGCTTCGAGTTCGTCGTCGTCGAGGGCAGAAAACAGCTCGATCTGCCAGAGGCGCGTGACTATGTGTGATGTCATGTTGGCTCTCCCCACCGGTGCAATTGTAGCACATTCCTAGCGTGGGGAAAAGAAGGACGACGGGCGACGGCTATCTATGGACTCCTGGCCGGGTGCCAGGTGCTGAGCGTGACCATCGAATCCAGGTATTCAGCGAGAGGCGGGAGCGTTCGCTGGGTGAAATGGTCGTAGGCCAGACAGGAGCCCTCGACCGGGACGCCAGGGGCGTCGGGCGGGATGATCAAGCGATGGGGCGCGAGGACTGTCGAGCCGCGAATCCACTTGAGGGTTGGTATGGCGCCCAGGCCTGGCACCGTGTCGTGAGACGCGCGCCAGGACCAGGTACGGTCAGGCTCGAGGCCGGTGAGAGCCGCGGAGACGATGAGGTCCCGCTCCAGGGGACGTTGGCTGCGAAGGCGGAGCAGAAACGTCGTTCGAGACCCCGGGTCCAACTCTCCCACAGCGGCGTCGAATCCCGTCAACACCATGGCATCACCGACAGCGACATAACGAGAGCCGGAGCGCGGGGAGGGGAGACGGACCGGTCCCCGGAAGAGGAGATTCCAGCGCTGGCCCTCGTCCGGGCTGAGGACGATGAACTGATCGGGGATCTCCGGCGAATCGATGGCTATGGTGGCGTATTCGCCGCGTTGGAGAGCTGGAACTGTGCCGGTCGCCAGGACGTTTTCTCCTCCGGCAGTAAGCTGCAGATGGGTGAGTTGGCCCGGCCCGGCCCAGTGGAGATAGGTACGGTCAGAACCCTCCCCGGGCAGGTCATAGTCAACGCCGATCAGGGTGGGACCCCCGGCGAGGCGGACGAGACGCGGGTGCTCGGTGACAGGACGGGTCGTCGAAGGGCGGAGACGGATGGGATCGAGCTCCACTGCGTCAGACCCATCGCTCGTGGTGAAGCGACCGTGCGGTGAGTAGGCCCCGACGACGAGGCGATACTCACCCGGAGGGACGTGGAGAAAGGGATAGACCACGAAGCGCTCGATGATCACCTCACCAGGTGTGACGCTGTCCGCCGAGTAGCGGGGGTCCTGGGCAGCACTCCAGAGGCGACCATCAGGGCCGATCAACTGAGCAAAGAGGGCAACATCGACCTGGGCTGGAGCAAGGGCGGACCACGCGAGAACCACGGTGATGGGCTGAGCAGGCTCCGCATCCTGGGCCTCCAATCGGTACCCCAGAAGCTCGATCTGTTGACCCAGTGTGACATCGAGCCGGGCCAGGTCAGGGGGCTCCTCAGTCCTCGGCTCATGCCGGATCAGAAACGCCTCTCCCAACGGCTCAAGGGTGTACGGAAGCTGCTGATACAGGTGCTCGAAGTAGCGGACCACGATGACCGGGCGTCTTTCGACGTATGATTCTATCCGGGCGACCCAGGTCTGAGCCAAGGGTTCCCCGCGAGGGGCCACGTATTCGACGGTCACATCAGGGCGGAGCCCCTCGGCCTGCTGCAGGTAGCGTAAGGGGCTGAACCAGTGCCAGTTGGAGAGGATCACGGTGTTTGGGGGCGCGTCGGTCAGGAGCGTCTCGGCGTAGTCCCTGGTGTCACGACTCCGGGAGAGCGCGTTGTAGCTCGGTAGGTGAGCCAGGAGATTGAGTAAGGCCGCAGCGGAAAGAATCAACAGAGCCAGGAAGGAGAGGACCGACGCGGTTGACCAGCGGCTCCAAGGGGGGGTGACGGAATCCCGAAGGTTTCGGCCGAGGTTCGGCATGCGCCCGAAGGGGACCGAAATCAGAAGAGCGAGGGAGACGTAGCCGGGCATTGCGTACTCCACGGTTTGGGGAGCGTCGTAGGTCAGGGTGATGGCGGTGTGGATGACCACACTGCCGATGAGAAGAAAGGCGAGTCTACGGTCTTGCGCTACAAGCAACCCGGCCCCAACCAGCATACCCAGGAGAAGGACCCGATTGAACTGAAAGCCGAACAGGGTGGGCAATAGCACCAGACGGTCGATCAGGTTGAGGGCGAACATGTCCCCACGGAAGCCCCGGGCCAGGACGTGATCCAGGAAGCCAGAGAGCGTGGCTAACTCGGGTGGTCCGCGGAGAGGAAGGTAGACGAACACCAGGGCCCCGGGCAGAAGAGCAAGGGCTGGCTTCAACCAGCGACGGGGCTGCCGGAGCAGGGCAGGATCGACAAGAAACAGGTAGAGGAGGAAGATGGCGGCGGGGAAGACGAGGGAGGGGTGATGAGTAAGGCCCAGCGAGAGGGCCAGACAGAAGAGGATCAGGTACGAATCCTGCGGAACGTCTCGTTCACCTGCTACCTCTCGTGACGCGTGGGCGGTGACGTGCGCCGTATGATGGACGAGAGCAAAGAGGCAGAGGGCCATGAAGAAAGCCGTCAGCGGACGAATGCTGGCCTGCGTCGCCGTTGCCCAGAAGGTGGTGCTGGTGCCGAGGGTCAAGACAGCGACCAGGCCGCTCCAGACACTGGCCGTGAGTTTGCGGGCGGTGGCATAGACGATGCTGAGGGTAGCTGCCCCGGTGACGGCTGAGAAGAGGCTGACCCGCCAGGCCGCCATGGGGCCGACGGGGATACGGGCGAAGAGCCATCCGAGCATGGTGTAGAGGGGGTAGCCCGGAGGATGGGCTATACCCCCGGTGGTGGCGACGAGCTGAAATTCGCCCGCATCGGCCGGGAGGATATCGGGAAGGAGGGTTCCCGCATACAGAGCCAGGAAGACGAAGAAGAGGGTGAGGGACACGACCAGGGATTGGCGATCACCCTTCGCCATCTCCCGGTCGGGGTTTCGACGTCCGTCTCCGAGCATCAGCATTTCAGTCAAGCGTCTCGCGGTAGTTCCGGAGGGTCGCCCGGGCGGTGCGATCCCAGGAGAAGCGAGCAGCCTGGTGCAGGGCGCGGCACCGCATCTCGGTGCGGTAGTCCTCGTCCGTGATCAGCCGCGTCAGCGCGCTGGCTATCCCCGCCGCGTCGTGAGGCCGCACCAGAACTCCACCCTCCCCGATGACCTCAGGGAGAGATGCCACATCGCTCCCGATCACGGGGGTGCCGCAGGCGAGAGCCTCGAGAGGGGGCAGTCCGAATCCCTCGTAGAAGCTGGGAAAGAGAAGGGCCACGGCCCCACGGTAGAGAGCGGGCTTGTCAACTTCCCTCACAAATCCGCTGAAGTGGACCAGTTCGTCATCGACATGCTCCTCCCGCACGATGCGGCGGGGATCGGGTGTGAAAGGGGTGTCCCGGTCAGGCAGCCTCCCGGCGATCACAAGGGGACACTTCGCTGCAACCGTCGGCCCGACCTGGCGAAAGCCTGCCACCACGGTACTCAGGTTCTTGCGCACATCGAAGCCGCCCAGGTAGAGCACATAACGATGGGGAAGCCCGTAGCGGGCCCGGATGGCTGCGTCATCGTCAGATGGGTTTAGATGATAGCAGGTAGCCGCGGCCAGAGGTATGGCGTGGACCTGCCCCGGAGCGAGACCAAGGCGCTCCAGGATATCACGCCGTGAGGCTTCGGAATCGGTCAGGACGCTCTTGGCGCGACGGGCAGCGGCTGAGACCAGGGCCTGGTAGAGCCGCTGAAATGCGCCCCCTCGGTACTGGGGCAGGACCAAGGGGATCACATCGTGAATGGTGACGACCAGGGGCACAGGCGAGCGAAGGGGCGGTGCCCAGTACGGGACGTGGGCGAGATCAGCACCGAGGTGGGCGCAGGCCCGCGGAAAGGCCACTTGTTCGAAGAAGACCTTGCCGAAATTCGTGCGAGGGCAGGAAGTGCGAACCAGGGTGCAGGACGAGGGTGGACCGGGCCCGCTTCCGTCCTCGCCCTCCAGGCAATCGCGCGGCAGGACGACGCTGATGCGGAGGTCCGAAGCCAGGGATTCGAGCCCCTCAGCCAGGTGGCGCACGTACTGACCACTACCGGTGGTGGGTCGACCCCAGAACCAGCCATTGATCGCGAGGTGCATCAATCCTCATACCCATGCGGGTGGGTACGATGCCACCTCCAGGCGTGCGCCACGATGGTCTCGAGGTCGGGGTACCGGGGCGTCCAGCCCAGCTCGTCTCGGATCTTATCGCTGCTGGCGATGAGGGCCGGGGGGTCGCCGGGCCGCCGTTCACCGACCACCGCTGGGATGGGATGACCGGTGACCTGGCGACAGGTGTCGATGACCTCCCTGACTGTGAAACCGCGGCCACTGCCAAGATTGTAGGTGCGGCTGCCCTCGGCCAGTGCCTCTAGCGCCAGGATGTGGGCCCGGGCCAGATCGGTGACGTGGATATAGTCGCGGACGCAGGTGCCATCGCGGGTCTGGTAGTCGTCGCCGAAGATGACGATCCTATCACGTTGTCCGAGGGCCACCTGGAGGGTTAGGGGGATCAAGTGGGTCTCTGGCTCGTGGTCCTCACCGCGCTCTCCGGACGGAGAAGCGCCGGCGGCATTGAAGTACCGGAGCGCGGCAAAGCGGAAGCCGTAGATTCGATCCAGCCAATCCAGAACGCGCTCCAAGACATACTTCGACTCGCCGTAGGGGCTGCCGGGGATGATCCGTTCATTCTCATCGATGGGGATGTCCTCGGGCTGATCGAAGAGGTTGGCCGTAGAGGAGAGGATGAAGCGTCGGACCCCGTGATCGACAGCCTCCCGCAGCAGGTTGAGCCCATTGGTCACGTTGTCGCCCAGATACTTGAAAGGATCCTCCATGGACTCGCCCACGAGGGTGTAGGAGGCGAAATGCATCACAGCGTCGATCGTATGATGCTCAAAGAGCGCCCGGACGGCGGGGCGATTTGCCAAATCTCCGGCGATGAACCGCGCATCGGGATGGACCGCCGCTCGATGACCGTACGACAGGTTGTCAAAGACCATCACTTTCTCGCCCCGCTCAACCAGCTCTTCCGTGACGATGCTGCCGATGTAGCCGGCGCCACCGGTAACCAGGATGCTCACTAGCGCACCTCCTCTCGGGCTCGCAGACGGACTGACCAGTCGGTCCCGGATCGGGACGGTCGTCCCGGGACTGATGTTTCTATGTACCAGTTGACCAAGCGAACACACTGTCGCTGACTGGTGTCGCGGAAGGCCTGCAGCGCAGAGCGAGAGATGTGCCGAAACACCCGGTGCTCCATCTGCGCGGGTGAACCAGCGACAGACGTCATCTCCTCTGCGGGCACGCCCACCCGCGGCGCCAGCACTGCCGCCGTCTCCATTCGGTAGCCGGGGGCGAGCTGCTCGGCCAACCAGTCACGCCATCGCCGCAACATCCGATCGTCGACGAAAGGCAGCCAGCATTCGGGCTCGGCCTCCTGCAGCAGGTGAGAGACTGACTTATCGAGCCTATGCTGATCGCGGGCATCAACCCAGGTGCGTAGCACGTTGTGAAGGAACATGCGCTCCGCCCGGGGTCCCCAATCCCGCAGGAAGCAGGGCTGGAAGACGTGCACCAGCCATCGCTCGTCCAGGAGGAGGTGGGCAATGTAGCCAGCGACAAAGGCAGCCTGGGGCGGTGAGAGCGTCGCGGGGTCCACCAGCCCGGGATGAGTGTCGAATAGAACCCGGTACGCGGGACGGTCCGACGTACGCGGAACGGAGTAGAAGTGGGTTGCGTCGCGCTTCTGACCGCTGATGGTCTTGACATCGGGCGCCGTATGCCCTAGCAAGAAGGCCCCTCGGTGCTGATCGACCAGTCGTCGAGCGGTGGACGAGAGTGGTCCGCGGCAAAGCATCGCCTGGGCCGAAGCCAAATGCGTGGCTGGGGTTGGCATGGGGAAGATTGTACATCGGATGCCACCGGTTGACCAGTGATGGGGCCGCGTCGCCCGCCCAGATGGGTTCGTCCAAGGACACCACGTAGCGACTCATGCACCGAGAGGCCCTGAGCCCCCCCCACTGGCCACACCGGGCGGACGCGGGGCCAGAACAGGTGCAGGGCGGTCTGTTTCAATGTATAATGGCCATATATCGGAATGTGGAACTGGGCTGTCGTTCGGTCGGCCCATTGACTGAAGGCGGGGAGGAGAGATGACATCAAAGGCACAAGTGACCTGGGTCGGACCGGGATTGAGGTTGGTGGGCGAGGCCGGGGGACCGGCCATCGTCGTTGACCGCGCCAGAGAGGACGAAGACCGCCAGGACACCGGTCCCCACCCGGTGCAGCTGCTCCTCATCGGGCTCTGCGGCTGCACGGGGATGGACGTCACCTCCATTCTGCGGAAGAAGAGACAACCTCTCACCGGTCTCCAGGTCAAGGCGACAGCCGAGCGCGCCGACGAGCACCCAAGAGTCTATACAACGATCCATCTGGAGTTCGTGGTTACCGGTGGCGATGTCGATCCAGCGGCAGTAGAGCGGTCCATCGAGCTCTCGCAGACGAAATACTGCCCCGCTGCCGCCATGCTCGGGAAAGCCGCGGAGATCACCACCTCCTATCGCATCGTGTCGGAATGAGGAGAGGTCGGCGGGCGGCATTGAAGCCGGAATGATTGTTCCGAAGCAGGCAGACCTGCGGCCCGGCACTCCATCCTTCCGGCGATGCGCACGGGGAACAGACGGCTCCGTGAGTAAGGAGAGACCAGACGACCGGGACGGCAAGAGGAGAATGGGCGATGACAGTGGGGGCGTTTGAGGGGAAGAGGCCGGAGATCGGGGCAGGCACGTACGTCCATCCCTCGGCTGATGTGTTCGGAGAGGTCACCGTGGGGGTGGGCTGCTGGATTGGGCCAGGAGCACGGATCAGGGGTGATTATGGAACCATCGTCATAGGCGATCACTGCAGCGTGGAGGATAACTGCGTGATCCACGTCCGTCCCGGGGAACAGACAAGCATCGGTGACTGGGTGACTATCGGGCATGGCGCGGTGATCCACAA
>SKQX01000075.1 GCA_007118795.1 Thermoflexales bacterium
CATAAATCTTGTTCATCTCTAAGCTCCTCTTTGTCTCATAGCTCTTAGAATAGGTAGGATGGCAATCCGATCTCCACCCCCTGATCCTCAAGTAATGCCACGGAAGATCCGACCTGCTCAATCAGCGATTTCCCTTTCCTGCCACCAGTCCTGCTGTACCCGGTCCTCTGCCTCCTCCAATACGCTCTGGATCACCGCATCCGCCCCCTCCTACAGCGGGGCTGGATCATGGCTGCCCAGGATATCGCGCACGCGGTCGCTGGTCCGATCTCTCATCGTCTTACAGCCCATCGTGTCCCACTCCGCAAAGCTCCGCCGGGCGCAGAGTTAGGGATACCAGAACTCGATCTTGTAATGCCGGCGTGTATGGGGCTCGCTGAGATAGGGTCCGTTCGGTCCCACGTTATGGATCGCTTCCGTGGCCAGGGTGTCGTCATTCACGTCAATGCCCCGGGTGATGCGCCGCGCGTAGCCGATAGCCTCATCCATAGCGGCCAGCTGGAACACGGAACCCGTCATGGCGCTCTCCGTGTAGCCTACGTCGTGACACAGGTCTCCCCCGGTGAGAGCAGAGAAGTAGACCGACATGGAGCCCTCGATAATCGCCTGCTCGTCAGAAGTCTTCGAATCTGTGCAGCCTCCTGTCTGCCACAGGGGCAGCCCGGCGAAGTGGGCGAGTTCGGTGACCCCAGCCATCATTAGCGACAGCTCCGGCGCACCGTAGGAGAATACCATGGCCTTCATATCCATCAAGGACAGAACCCCGCCCATGATGAAGGGTAGCCCTGACTGTATCGCCTGAGCGATAGTCAAACTCATCCAGGACTCGGCGACGCCCTGAGTGATGATCCCGGCGGCCGTGACCGGCGCCGTCCCACCAGCGATCGCACAGAGGGTGAAGACCAGGGGAACCCGCTTCCTGGCCGCGAACACCAGCTTGTCCAGCGCTTCAGACGTGCTGATCAGGCGCGACAGCGGCTCACAGTAGTGGATGTAGTTGGGCCGTGGTTCGAACGCCCCCCGACCCCCTGCTTCCTCTGGGCCGATATGATGGATGCCCTGCGAATCGTACCTATCGAACGACCAGGCTACGATGGGCTTGCTGGTGTTGGGGAACATGTGCGTCAACTGGTAGAGTGCGCTCGGGTCCGTGTGTCCATCATCCACGGAGCCCAGGGACTCGCAGAAGTCGATGTTCGGCAGCGCATCCACCACCTTCGCCACGAGGGATACGTCGTCCTTGACATAGCGTCGACGTTCCAGCGTCTCCACGTCGATGAAATTGGGACAGGTCGGTCCAGGGCCGAAGTGCGCCCGACCGGGCCCGATGTGGATGTCGTGCTCGCGGTTTCCGTTCTGGCCCCACACCCTGAAGCGTCTCGGGGCTTTCCTCAGCGACTCCTTAACCGCCCAGGATGGCCCGCGCATCTGGCTGCCGTTCACCCACGCGATGGCTTCCTTTAAGGATCTGACGTGATCCCTCGTGATGGACCTCGAGGCCAGTGTTCTCCAAAACGTGCAGCACACCATCAAAAGGCTCCTGAAACTAATCGTCCATGAGCATTCGAATGCTCACGCCTGATCTAACTCGGTAGTCTGTCCCCATTTTTGCGAATCTCTTTTTAAGCTTGCAGCGCGTCTCAAGTGCCGAGACCCCTGCCGGGTGGCAACGCCGTGTTGCTAGGCCGCGCCGACGAATTCCTTCGCCAAGTCAGACGCAGAGGCAGCATTTGCCGCGTAACCGTCGGCGCCAATATCGTCAGCAAAGCGCTGGGTGACCGGCGCGCCACCGATCATCACCTTGACCTGGTCGCGCAGCCCGGCCTCCTCGATCGCCTTGACAGTGTCTCCCATGGACCGCATCGTCGTGGTCAACAGGGCCGACATCCCCACAATGTCGGGCTCAAACTCCTTGATGGCGGTGAGGAACTGATCGGACTCCACGTCTGTGCCCAAATCCCGTACTTCGAAGCCAGCGCCCTCGCACATCATGCCCACCAAGTTCTTGCCGATGTCGTGCAAGTCTCCCTTCACCGTGCCCAACAGTATCTTGCCCGTGGCCTGCACCTCGCCAGCAGCCAACCGCGGTTCAAGGAGCTTCATAGCTTCCTTCATCGCCTTGGCCGAGCGCAGAACCTCGGGGACGAACATATTGCCGGCCTTGAACTCCTGGCCCACGTGGTTCATACCCGCCATCAGACCATCGTTGAGGATCTCTTGCGCACTGCGACCTTCATCCAGAGCCTCCTGGGCGCGCTCCTCCATACTCTCCACGTTCCCTTGAATCACAGCGGTAGCAAGTTGCTCTAGGGTGTCACTCATCTGATCCATACCTCCTCTGTTGATATCTCGATTAGTACCGGCCGGGTAAGACTTCCGTCAGTTAGTCGGACGCGGTCTTGAACCAGCCTGGGGCCAGCGATGACGCACTCCTCGACCCCCCTCAGGGTCCTGAGAGGAGTACGTAATCCGAAAGCACTCTGTCTATCATCAACGTCTTGTAGGCCTATATCCGATTCCTCCTCTGTGCTCTGTGCCCTCAACCAAGTCAGCGTTCCTGATTCGAAGAGGATTCCGCAGTCTAGATCTCTCGGACGTCGACAAGCTTGACGATAAGAGGCTCTACAACCTCTTGCAGCGTGTCCCTGTCGATGTCAGTGACCTTGAGGGTGCACCCCCAGTTCGATGGATCTTCACCTTCGAACACGTTTAGGGCCAGGATGAGGCCGCCCGCCTCCGTGATCTTGGTGGATATGTCGGCCAACGACCCCTTGTAGTACGGTGCCAGGACGGTCAGTCGTATGCCTTTTTGGTGCCCACCGAATAGCTCGAGAAAAGCTTTGAACAGATCCGACTCGGTGATGATCCCCACGACCATGCCATCCCGCATCACGGGCAGGCTGCCTACCTTGTGGTCAAACATCATCCGGGCGGCCTCCTCCACCGGCGTGTCCTCCAGGACCGATATCCCATCCTCGGTCATCACCTCATCAATCGTTACCTGGGACATCAGGTAGGTGACCTCCCACACGCAAAATGACGTCACCGGGGACGGCGATGCGTACAGGAGGTCATCCCGTGCCACGATGCCGACCAGTTTACTCTCCTTGTCCACCACCGGAAAGTGACGCACGTTCTCACGCCGCACTCACTCCAGCGCCTCGGAGACGGGAAGATCAGGCTTTACCGTGATAGGATTCTTCGACCTCCTGTCCTTGATCAGCATCTATGCTTCCTTCTTCTATCTATGAACTAGCGCCTGGAAATCGCTTTGAACGTGGGCTGACGCCAGCAGCGACAGCCAGGTGGAAGCCCGGGTAACTCGTGACACCTGTCGGTGTCGGTCGGTTGATCCGAGCCTGTGCTCATCCAGTACGATCCTCCACAAAACGCTCCAACTGGCGCACCGTCGTTACCTCCAGCGGCGGGTCTTCGTGCTGGGCCACCAACCTCTTCCAACGGGCGTGAGCGCGATCGACTGCTCTCTCCCGACCACCAGCCATCCATTCCTCCAGTCCTGACCGATCCACCACGGTCGGGGCCCAGAACTCACTGCGGGAGCGCTCCACCGTGTTCAGTTCCATCAGATAATTGCCCTCTGAGCCCACGCTAGCGATGACCTCGTACCCCAAGGTATCGGATGTGACCTCGATGCCTTTCTCATACTGCCGCAGCATACCGCACATCTCGTCGTCGAGGACCAGTTTCTCCGCGGAGAAGGCCAGGTAGGAGCTCAGGATTCCTCCCGCGTGAAGCACGAAGTCGACCCCGCTGTTGACCGTGGTGAGCAGGGAGGACATAGACTCGAAGCCGGCCTGAGCATCCGGGAAGCTCGCGTCCGATAGTGCTCCCCCGCTACGCGCTGGCAGTCCGTAATATCGAGCAAGCTGGGCATGACCGCTGATCATCAGCGCCAGTTCCGGGCTTCCCACGGCCAGCGATCCGGTCTTCATGTCGATGTTTGTCGAGGTGGAGCCGTAGAGTACCGGTGTCCCCGGACTGACGAGCTGCGCGAATACGACGCCGGCCAAGAGCTCCGCGTTCTGCATGGCCAGCAACCCAGCCAGCGTGATGGGGCCTGTTGCCCCGGCCATCGCCAGAGCAGCGATGACGATCGGCTGCCTATGGTGGGCATAGACCATGAGGGCCCTCAACATTTCGCCACTGTACCCCAGGGGACTCAGACTGTTGATGAGACCCACGGTGACCGAACGTTCGCCGATCTCCTCGCCAAACAGGATGCTGGCCATTGCCATGGTGTTCGCTGCCCCGTTCTGGCCCTCGGTGCTGCCCAGGAAGGGCTTGTCCGAGTGCACCATGTGCGCCTTCAGCATCTGCAGATGCGCTGTCCCGGAGGGTACGTCGGATGGTTCGACGAGTAGGTGCCCGCTAATATCCTGGTTGGGCAAAGCGTCGGCCAGGCGCACCAGGTCCTCGTAGTCCGCCATCGTTGGTTCTCGCTTGCCCGCCTCATAGTCCACGAGGAACGGAGCCCCATATCCGGGAGCAAACACCGGGTTGCCGTCACCCACCACCACGTTCTTCTCGGGATTCTGGGCATGAACCGTGAACTGATGGGGCACCAATGCCAGCGCATCGAGCACCTGTTGCTCTTCAAAGAAGACCTTCTCGCCGTCGGCCTTGAACCCGTGCGCCTCGAAGACGGCTATGGATTCTTCATGGGGGAAGCTGATGCCCACCTCGTTCATCACCTTCATGCTCGTCTTGTGAATGCGTTCTAGATCGTCCGGCGAGAGGAACTCGCACCACCCCTGCAGCATAGATCTACTCCTTTGTCCGCTCACAATGTTGGCAATACGAGCCCACTGTACGGCATGATCCCCACCGAAGCATCGGAGGCATAGCTACCCCCGCTTTCTCGGCAGCCCGCTGCAAGCTAGACGCGTTCTCCAGATGGACCTCGTCCAGCTCTTCGGCCGTCATCCCAGGGGTCACGACGATGATCCGACACTCCATTGGGTGGAGCAGCCAGGCGAAGGTGAACAGGACACACCCCTCTTCTGCGCCCAACTCTCGCAGGGAGACCAGCTGACCGATCTCCCCCGGAGCGGGCGTCTGCCGTATGTGCAAGGTCCTGGACGTCTGGCGCAGTGGTCACTATGCCTGGCGCGGACGGCCGCCCAGTGCGAGAGAGATGGCAGATCGGAACCTGCACGAAAGAATCGAGTAAGTGTACCATGAAGGCCGTGGAACGTACACAAGCCCTTGGATCTAACGGGTGGTGAAGGCGAAGGGCGTGGCGTGCAGTGAGAACCAGGTCGCTCGTCTGATGCGGCTGCGAGGGCTGCGAGCGAAGCAGGAAAGGACGTTCAAGACGACCAAAAAGCGGAACAAGAAGCATCCTGTAGCACCTAACTTGCTGGATAGGGAATTCGAAGCCGCTGGCCCAAATGAGAAGTGGCTGGGCGATATCACCTACATTCGAAAAGAAGAAAACCGGCTCTATTCGGCCGTGTTGTATCTGTTCAGCCGACGGACTGTGGGCCGGGCGATGTCGAGTCGGATGACGAGCGACCTGACCAAGCGTGCGCTGACGATGGCCTTGGAACACCGTGACGCCGAACCAGGGCTGCTGCATCACTCGGATCAGGGCAGTCAGTACACTGACGCAGAGTATCAGCAGATACTGCAGGATCGAGGCGTTGAAGTCAGCATGAACGGCATGGGCAGCTGGCACGACCGTGCGCCGGTGGAGAGCTTCTTCGGCGCCTTCAAGACCGAATGCGTTCACTACCGTACCTGCCGCACTCGGGACGAGGCCAGAATCGGCATCTTCTCCCACATCGAGGCTTGCTACAACCGACGCCGTTTGCACTCGCCTCTCGACTATTAGAGCCCTGCTGACTACGAATCGCTCCATCATCAAGGTGATGGCCTCTCTTAACCGATTGCTCACACTAGTGGGGTAGGCTCCCACGATGGACGTTGCACAACGGAACTCCGGATGGTTCTATCCGGCCCCTCACCTTCCTTCAGGTGATCTGATCTACCATTCCCCATATCATCCAAGAGCAGTGGAATGCTCAGGTAGATGACAGACGAAGAAGTAACCGTAGGATGCATCCCAGCGACCCTATGAAGATTCCTTCAACACCCCTGCCGGCGGATCATCATACGATCTGCTTCCTCTCCCCGGAGATCCTAGATCGAACCGAAGGTAGGTGCTCTGGCTGGCTACTCTGGAGGAGTAGCTCACAGTCGCGGGACAGCGCCGGCCCTTCACCGGACTTCCCGTCTGGCCCTAGGAAGACCATCTTCGGCGTTTGAGCTGTTCATATCCCGAGAGCGTGCGATGTGCGGGCCAAGCCACACATCGTCCAATCACAAGGCAGCTCTTATGCTCTGCTGAAACTCCACGATGTGGGCTTGGACTAGCGTTTCCGCCTCGTGTCTGTGGCTTGGACCCAGAGTGTTCAGGATTCGGTGGTGCTGCCCGATGATGTATCTCAAGTCGCGGAGCCGGGCCAGGACCAGATACTAGAGACGCAGGCTCTGGTTGTGCAGACGATCCGACATCTCCGTCAGAAACTCGTCGTCAGCTGCCCGGTAGAGCAGCCTTTGGAAGCCCCCGCCCAGGATCATCAGGGCAGCGGGATTGCGTCGTGTACGTCGTTGAGGTCGCTCAACACCAGCTTGATCTGGTCCAGCTCATCCCGGGTGATCCGCTCCGCAGCCAATCGAGCGAACCAGCTCTCTAGCACGATTCGCAGCTCGAAGGTCTTCTGCAAATTGGTGATGCTGACGTCGCTGACAAACGTCCCCCGCCGGGGCACGACGGTCACCAAACCTTCCGCGTCCAGGTGCTGCGAGGCCTCACGGATCGGTGTGCGGCCCAAGTCCAGGCGCTCTGTCAGGAGCTGCTCGTCGATCACCGCAGAAGGGGGCAGCTCCAACATGACGGCCCTTTCGCTGATGAGCGAATACACCTTCTCACTGAGCCGCACGCACACACCCCTATTGTGGATACCTGCCAATGCCGACCGCCATACTGCCAAGAGACTCCGACGCACGGGCTCTCGTGGGGGGCGTCTCCCGCTGTGGCTGGCAGTCCGTGACATCGGTGGAGTACATTCCTATTATGGCATGAGTATACCACACACTGAACTGATTCTCAAGAGCCAGTCTCAATCGCTTCCGCACGGACTCCGGAGCGCTAGGTTCTGGTGCCAACTCACACCACATGGTACTCGCCCACCCCCGTCTCCCCCTCGAATCGATCTAGATAGAGACACGATACGTCCATCGTATGGGCCTTCCCGTCAAGAATCTCCTCGGCCAATAATAGCCCGCATACCGGGCCATGCATGAAGCCATGGCCGCTGAAGCCATTGATGCAGAAGAAGCCGTCCACGCCGAGGACACGACCAAGGATTGGGTGAGCATCAGGGGAGACCTCGTAAAGCCCGGCCCAGCGACTGCCCAGCCCGGCCTGGTTCAGAAGAGGCATACGTTCTGCCGCTGCTGCCAGGTGAACCAGCTCCCATTCCCTGTCGACAGACTGATCGAAGCCGGGCGCCTCGTCCGGGTTCGACATCCCGGTCAGGATACCGTCGCCTTCCGGGTGGAAATAGAGGGACTGCGCAAAATCGATCACGAAAGGAAACCCTGGTGGCAGCTCCGGAATCGGCCCAGTCACCACGATCTGACGGCG
>SKQX01000126.1 GCA_007118795.1 Thermoflexales bacterium
CGCGTCGATCATCTGTGGACCAGGTCGAGACTTACGTATTCGGTTTTAGAGGCCTGCACGATCCAATGCGTCGCCCACAGCCTCGTCGTTTCCACCACTCAACGTCTACGTGTGGACGACGACAACTCCTTGCGCCCGAGGCCCCTTGTCGGCCTGATCGACACCAAACTCAACGGTGTCGCCACGCCTGAGCCAATAGGCATCCATCCGGTCGTGGAAGTCATTCATATGTACGAACACGTCAGGCTTCCCATCGTCTCGTCTGATGAACCCATACCGCTTCTGATGATCGAACCACTTGATATTCCCTGTTACTCGATCAGACACCTGGCTTCTACTCCTTTTCTTACTTCAATGCTACTCGCTCGAATGCTTCTTTGCGTCAACTGCTAGATCCTCATAGGGGAAGAGTGGCTGTGGGTCGCCGGGCGCCCCCGGGTAGTCCAATGCGAACAGCACAGACTCTATCGATGAGGGGTCGACCCCCTGGCTCAACCGGTCGCGAATAGCGCGAGCTCCCAGCCCGCCTACCATATCTCGCCGGCTGTCGGCAGAAACAGGCGCCGACATCCTGACCAATCGGAAGAGCGGCGACAGATAAGCCGGAACAATCCATTTGCCACCATCCTCCCCTCGCTCAACATCGAACAGGGCCACGTCATCGGTTCCGTCCGCTGCTAAGCGTACCTCACGTAGTTTCACTCGGTAGGAAACCATACCTATTCCTTGATCTCCACGTTGAGCGCCTCCGGCCCCTTCGGAGAGCGTCGCACGTGAAAGCGAACGTGCTGCCCAGTGTGAGGCGCGGTGTCGGCCTCCCCAAGGAGCTGCTGCTCGTGGAAGAAGACATCCTTATCCTCTCCGGCAGCGATGAAACCATACCGTTTCTGCGTGCTAAACCACTTTACCTCTCCGCGCCTCTTGGGCAACGGCCCTTCTTCCAGGAAGCAGCTCGGACACAGAACCGGCACAATGACCGGCCTGCCCCATCTCTCCAGAAAACCTCGGTACGTGTGAGTCAGCACAAAACCACGTCCACACCGCTGGCAGACCGCGACCTGTAGCTCTCCCTGCATGAACACCCTACACCCAACACCCAAGACCCTATGGCGCCAGCTCTTCCGCCATCATCTCGCCGTTCGAAGCACCGAAGCCCGGCACACCGCGCATACTAAGGCCCAGACGCCGCCGGGCAAGATCAACGCTCAGGACGCGCACCCGGATCGGCGCTCGACGGTCCAGCTCAGCGCAAGTCGCCTCCCCATCGGGCATCTCGGATACGTGGACCAAACCCTCCGCGCCCTGCCCCACGTCGACAAACGCACCAAAGGCAACCACGTTCGTCACCCGGCCATCGATGACCTTACCCACCTGCAGCCCCTTGACCACCGTAGCCCACGGGTCTGGCAACAGGCTCTTGCGGCTCAGTCCGATACGTCCACGCTCGCCGTCCACACTGAGAACCTTGACCTCGACCTCATCGCCAACGCTCAATACGTCCCTGGGATGATCGACGTGTGTCCAGTCCAACTCGGAGATATGAACCAGACCATCTACACCACCGAGATCGACGAACGCCCCATACTCGACCAAGTTCCGGACAACTCCGACGCGCACGTCACCTTCCTCGAGCGTATCGAACAGCTCTTGGCGGCGCCGACGATTTGCCGCACGCTCCGACAGGACCAGGCGCCGACGGCCTTGTTCCACCTCCAAGATCGCAAGGGTGAGCTTGTCGCCCACCAACTCGGTCTTGGCCTCCAGAAGGGACGACCCACGCAATCCTGGTGGAATCGAGGACAGGTGTGAGTTCGGCACGAATCCCCGCACCCTGCCAAAGGAGACCAGAAGACCACCGCTGTTCACATCCGTCACCTCGGCTTTGCAGATCTCCCCGCTGTCCAGAAGCTCCTCCGCTCGTAGCCAATCTTGCTGAGCCAGGCCCTGATTGATGGAAACGACGATACCATCCCCGCTGGCTCGAGTATCCTGTATGCACACAGGCACGGAATCTCCTGATCGGAGACTGGCACGGTATTCCTCGTCCAGTAGCTGCAGATCGTGCCGCAGCGCGACCCCGTCCCGCTTCACACCAAGGTCGACGATCACCTCGTCCTTGCCGACGAACAGGATGACAGCCTCGCAGATCTCCCCCTGCCTCGGAGTCCTGTAGTCGTAGTCCGTCTCAATCAACGCCGAGAGCTGCTCGTGCATCTCGGTGCCCGGTCGATCCATGGCCTAGTACCCGAACTTCTCTTCTTCCTGCTGACGCCGCTTCTTCTCGCGCCGAATCGCCTTCCGTCGAGCGATACGCTTCTTCTCGCTGTCCGAGACGTAGTAGCGTTTCTTCTTCACCGTGCTCAGAATTCGCGAACGAGCAACCTTCTTGCGAAATCGCTTAAGCAGACTCCTCTGAGACTCTCCCGGTCGCAGTTCAACCTTAGTCAATGTCCATTCACCCCCTTCCCAGACTAGAATTCGCCCTCCCACGCCTCCATTACCGACGTTAGAGGCCACCAGACCGCGCGCATTCGATGCACAAGATGGTATCCGGCAGGACGGTCAGTCGGTCGGCATCGATGGGCTTGCCACAGACCTCGCAGACCCCGTAGGTGCCACGGTTGATCCGCCGCAACTGCCGCTCAAGGCTAACTGCGCGCTCCTGAAGGCCGCCCAACATCGCCTGGTCCAGCTCCCAACGCGTGATAGACGGGTCCCCCTCGCCCATCCCGTAGTCCGGCTTCTCCTCGACAGCCGTCTTCAGAGCAGCGATCTGCTCTCGCAACTCCTCTAGTTCCCGCCGAAGCCTTCTGGCTTCGCCTTCCTGCTTTCTCTCTATAACCATCTTCATCATACAACGAAAAACTTGGCTAGCCGACAACCATAGCCTGGCCTCGGCCGAACCAAGTCCGAATCAGGAACGTCAACAATATGAGCTGAGAAGAATTCTCAGATCAGACCCCTCTTCGAAGAGGTCCCGGAATGTCCCGCCAGAATTCTCTTGAACGCCCGACAGATCCACAATCCCATATCCGGGCGCCCTCCCGTGAATTCCCGCATCAAGCGCGCTAATGTTCGCTCGCTTGAGATCGCACCTGGAGTCTACACCAGCTCTGCACAGACCGAACAGTACCAGAAGCGTGCACCATCGAAGGGCACACCTCTCTTGGGCAACGTTTCCATTATAGCATAAAGCGCCGAACATGACAATGCCAACGAATGGCGCTGCCCGGGCCGGGTGCCCGGGTGGCTTCTTCCCACGCCATCACCGCGGCCGTCGCGTCTGGTGGCGAGGGCTCACCCACCCTGACATCAGCTTATGGGTGCCCTCTAAAGCGTACTCTTTATCGCTTCGGCGACGGAACGGGGAAGGCCCGGCACAGCATCCAGCTCGTCCAACGTAGCAGCCCGGACGGCCTCCACGGACCCAAAGGCTCGGAGTAGGGCTTTCCGACGTGCAGGCCCAATGCCCGGAACGCTTTCCAGCTCTGAGGCCAACCCTACCTTGCGTCGCCGTCCGCGATGATGTCTCACGGCGAAGCGATGCGCCTCATCCCGCACCCGCTGCACCAGGAACAGCCCCTCCGATCGCCGGGGCAACGCCATAGGGTTCGACCGGCCCGGCAGAAACAACTCATCCCGCCGCTTGGCCAGCGCCACGACTGGAACCGCCTCCAGGAGATCGTACGACTCTAGAACCTCGGTAGCTACGGAAAGCTGTCCCTTCCCACCATCCACGATCAGCAGGTCCGGCAGCTTGCCCCAGCCCTTGATGTCCCGAGACCCGAGCATCTCCTCCGAGCGAGCGATCCGCCAACGACGGAAGCGGCGTTCCAGTACTTCCCGCATACTGGCGTAGTCATCTTGCCCCTCAACACCGCGAATGTTGAATCGCCGATAGTGGGACTTTCGCGGCACACCCTGCACAAACACGACCATGCTGCCTGTGGTCTCGGCACCCAGGATCGTGGAGATGTCATAGCACTCGATTCGCGCCGGGGTCTTGGGCAGGTCCAGCAACTGTTCGAGCTCCGCCAGAGCCTGCTCCTGTTTATGGGCATCGGCCTGCCACTGAACCCGGAGGGCCGTCAGCGTCTCAGCCGCATTTTCGGCCGCCATCTTCACCAATTCCCGCTTCTTCCCACGCCGAGGCACCTGCAGGCTCACCCTGTTGCCGCGCTTCTGCTTCAGCCACTGCTCGATGATCAACGCCTCATCGATCTGCTCCGGCAACAAGACCTCCGGCGGCACGTAGGCTGCCTCTTCGTAGAACTGCTTGAGGAAGGCCCCCATGACCTGACGGTCGTCCTCCTGCTCGGCACCCTCCAGCACGAAGTACTCGCGACCAAGGAGCTTCCCTCCGCGAATGAAGAAGACCTGCACACAGGCATCGTCCTCCTCCCGCGCAAAAGCGATCACGTCCTGGTCCGCTCCGGCCACCGAGACGACTTTCTGCTGCCTGACGATACTCTGCACGGCGCGGAGCTGGTCGCGGAGGGAGGCCGCCTGCTCAAAATCCCAGCCCTCGGCGGCTGCCTGCATCTGCTCCTCCAGCTCGGCCATCACCTGTTCCCCCCGACCCTCAAGGAAGCGCACCAAGCCTTCGATCATCCTTCGGTACCTTGCTCTGGTGGCCGCACCAATACAGGGGCCGAGACAGCGCTTGATCTCATAGTACAGGCAAGCTCGTTCATCGTCCCCGGTCATCTCTCGATTGCACGTGAGGTAAGGGAACGACTTTCGGAGCAGATCGAGGGTCTCGTGGACCGCTGCCGAGGAGGTGTAGGGACCGAAGTAGCGGCTGCCATCTTGCTCTATGCGACGGGTGATGATGACCTTCGGATACGGATCGGATGACGTGACTTTGATGTAGGGATACCTTTTATCGTCCTTGAAGCGGACGTTGTACCTTGGCCGATGGGTCTTGATCAGATTCGCCTCAAGGATCAGCGCCTCGAGCTCGGAGTCAGTGACAATGAACTCAAGGTCGTCCACTTCAGCCATCAGGGCCCGTGTCTTGGGATGCTCCTGAGCCGAAGCGTGGAGGTACGAGCGCACCCGATTGCGCAGATCCACTGTCTTGCCGATGTAGATGACGGTTTCATCCACGTCCCGCATCAAGTAGACCCCCGGCCTGTGCGGCAGGGACTCAATCTGATTCTGTATCCGTTTCGAAAGCTCCATCACGTTCCCTCGTCACTCCCTGGCCCTTCGGCTCACTCACCAAGAATTGTAACGCAACAGAAGAGCAGCGACAACAGAATCAAAACAGCACGACCGAGTTCGGAGCAGTGCCCCCCGCTGCAGCAGCCCGAACCCCGGCTGGGTTCAGCCCGGCCACCAACGGGCTGAGCCGCCGGGAGTTAGAGGAGTATGTACTCTCCGATCAGGTGGACGCGCAGTCCCCGGGGCAGCCCTCGTTCGACGAGACACGCCGCTCGGAAGAAGGCTTCGTTCCACGCCAGGTAGGTAGGATCCCCCACCAATTGAACGGAGACCCGCCGCATGCCAGCTTGCTGGGCCAGTCGCTCGATACGTGCTAGGGAGTTCGCTCGGTAATAGGCCGGAAATACGTCGGCTTCCCCGCGATCGTAGACTCGACCCACCAGTCGCCCCTCCGTCCACGCCAGAAACCGATTCAGGATAAGCAGAGGATGTCGAACATTGGGTGTCAGGAACACGAATCGGCCTCCACCCTTGAGGACCCGGGCCGTCTCCTGAAAGACAGGGGCCGGCTCTGCCAGATGCTCGAGGACCCAAGAGGAGCAGACCACATCGAAGGTTGTGTCGGCGTAGGGGAGCGCGCCCGCGAGGCCACAAGCGAGGGCGAGGGACGGCTCCCGGTGCTCGCGCAGCGACCGCCAATCCGGGTCGATGCCGGCCACAAGGCCCGCTTGCTGATGGAGCCGCTCCGTGACGCCCCCGCGCCCGCAGCCCAGGTCCAGCACCCGGGAGCCTGGATTCAGATAACTCGCCAGCAGTGCTTCATAGACGTGGGTGCTGGGGCGCCAGCCGGGATGCCGCTCTTGGTACCGCTGCCGAAACCGCTCCTGTTGGTCGTGGGACAGCATCACATGCGACGATGAGTCAGCCCGTCGGTCTCCATGCCGCCAATATACCACCCTGACAGTGCGGCGCAAGGAAGCGGAAAAAGAAGCAGGGGTTTATCATTCTCGCCGTTGAGGTGACCGGTACTTCGGTCAAGACATCGAATAACCGAATGCGACGCTTTCTCAAGCTGATGCGGGCCATCGTGCTGCGCTTCCAAGTGCCGGTTGCCTTGGCCACGTGCCGGGCACCTTGGCCACAGAAGCGTGATAGGTCCCTGAAAGGGAGGTAAAGACTTGACACCCCCTCGCCGCCGAGTATAATTCATGGTAACCAACCATCCTCGGTAGCTCAACGGTAGAGCGGCCGGCTGTTAACCGGTAGGCTGCAGGTTCAAATCCTGCCCGAGGAGCTGATGGCTGAGAGCAGGGGGAAGCGAGGCTTCCCTCTGTTTTTCCTTCGCCGGTTTTGACCCTCCGACTATGAACCTGCTGGAGTGGACGAAGACTTCCTCGATCTCCCTCAGAGGAGATGTCAGGACTGTACTCCAACGGGTCGGGTTGAAGAATCTCCTTCGGCTCTCGGTGGGCGCCCTGATTCTCGGCTCGCTCCACCCACCCCGCGTCCTCGTGGTCCCCGATCCTCCCCAGCACGTCACCACGACAAATCCCACCGCGGGGGTCCACACGCGTCTCACCGACGAGGTAGAGCGCTGGAAGATCCAACAGTCGTTGCGCATGGTGCGCGAGATGGGAACCCCATGGATCGTCGAGTTCTTCCCCTGGCCGTACATTGAACCAAAGGAGGGAGAATTCGCCTGGGACCACGCTGACACCGTGATCGAACATGCCAAGAATCAGGGTCTCACGGTGATTGCGCGGCTGAGCTGGACCCCGGCCTGGGTCCGCGCCGACCATTCCGAGGGCGATCCCGACCGGGAGACAACCCTCACCTATCTCAGCCCCGAATCGTACGGTCAGTTCGCCGACTTCGTCGCCCGTTTTGTAGCTCGCTACCGCGGACGCGTCGAACACGTCATCATCTGGAACGAGCCGAATCTGAGCTTCGAGTGGGGGTACCGGCCGGTGGATCCAGAAGGGTACGCGGATCTGCTTCGTGAGGTCTATCCTCGCGTTCAGGCAGCCAACCCCGAAGTGGTCGTGCTGGCTGGTGCCCTGGCCCCAACGCTGGAACCCGAGGCCAGCCCCGTGGGTATGAGCGATCTGATCTACCTGGAGCGCATGTATGAGGCCGGCGCAGCCCCTTACTTCGATGGGCTGTCAGCCCACGTCTACGGGCACACTTCGCCCCCGGAGGAGCCGCCCGCTGCTGACAGGATCAACTTCCGCCGCGTGGAGCTTCTGCGCGACATCATGGTCGCGTACGGGGATGACCACAAACCGATCTACATCACCGAGGCGGGATGGAACGACCATCCTCGATGGACCGGAGCGGTGAGCCCGGCTGAACGGATCGAGTACACCATCGGGGCGTATCAGTGGTCCTACCACCACTGGCCGTGGTGCGAGGTCGTAGCGATGTGGGCATTCCGCTACCCCGCGCCGACGTACAGCTACCTGGATCACTTCACCTTCGTTACTGATGACTTCCAGCCGAA
>SKQX01000170.1 GCA_007118795.1 Thermoflexales bacterium
GACACGAACCCAGACCTTCCCGACCTGCGATCGCTCTTGGCCTGTCCACTCCAAGCCGGTCAGCGGCGCCGGACACGGCTTTTTCGGCTGGGACGGCTGTGGCTACTGGTACAGCTCATCGCCGCTCACCCGTTGCTTTTGCCGCGTCAGTTGGTCCCTGAGCCTTGGCCTGATGTGACTGAAGAGTGGAACATACTCTTGGCCCATCAGCCGTCCTTCTCCCATGCCGTCGCCTAAGAAACCTACCCACGAAAGCCGGGGGGGAGAGGGGAAACAGCGCGGGGCTCACCTCCTGCTGCCGTCGCTACGTGTCGGCTAATGACAGATCCAGCGGACGCTGGAGGATGATGGCAGCGACGACGACATTGCCGGTCGCTGGCGCCACAAAGAAACTAACTTTCGAACGTGACGGCGCTGGCCCGCGCGAGATTCCTCGTCGCGCGGCTCCTCGGAATGACGAAGTTGGCGGTTTCTTCGCATTCAGAGTGGTGCGCCGCTTGCCCGCAAGCGGGGCACCATGGGTCTTCTCGGAGTGACAGGTGTGGGGGGTCTTTCATCTGGAGTGGTTTGGGGCCTGGTCGGCCCCGCTGGCGCATGGGGTCTGGGAGGTGCCAGGCACCGTGACGGCGGGCTGTTCCTGTGGATGGTCGCGACGTGATCCCTGGACAGCGTCTTGTTGCGACGTTCGTGCCGTAGGGGTATAATTTACGAGGGCCGAGGCGGGAAGGTCGTATCGAGATTCGCCGCCTCACAAGGTAGGTATATACGATGACGGGCCGGAGGGTGCCCGTTCTTTTTTCGACTGAGAGATCACTATGGATTGGGTTACGATTGCATTTTGGCTGATCGGCACGGTGATCGTGATGCTGGGGCCGATTCTGTTAATTCACGAACTGGCCCACTTCATCCTGGCCAAGATGGCCGGTGTGAGCGTGGAGGAATTCGGGTTCGGCTTTCCGCCCCGGCTTATTGGCCTGTGGCGGGGAGAGGGCCGCTTGAGGGTTGACGGTACGCGAGTTACGGTCCCAAGAGGATTCAAGCTGCCCGCGGGATTGGAGCGCGGGGATCGAGTAGCGGCGATCACGCGGACGGGCGATGAGGGACACGTGCTCCAGCGGGTGACCCTTCTGGCTGCGGACGAGAGTGAAACGAAGCAGGAGCGGGGGCAAGTTGATGAGGCTCCCCGGATCACGGGGACGGTCACTGAAGTGGACCCGGGCACTCTGTACAGCCTGAATCTGCTACCCATGGGAGCGTTCGTCAAGATGACAGGCGAGGAAGATCCCTCGGACCCCCGCAGCCTGGGAGCTCAGTCCAAGCGTTGGAGGCTGGCGGTGATGGCTGCGGGGCCGGTGATTAACCTGCTGGCCGCGCTGCTGCTCCTGGTGGGGGCTTATGCCAGCGGTCTGCCCACGGAGTGGCGGGTGAAGATCACGGATGTGGCGCCGGGAACGGCCGCGGCCCGGGCGGGACTGCAAGCTGATGACTTGATCCTGGCAGCGGACGGGGAGCGCATCAGCGAAGGGCTGGATGAACTGCACCAGATCATCCGGGCCGCCCCGGAGGAGACCATTGAGCTGGAGGTGAAGCGGGGTCGCCAGGAGCTATCGATCCTGGCAACGCCGGAACGGAGAGGAGAAGACGGCTTCCTGGGCATTATGATGGCACCCTGGCCGGCTGACACGGGGCTGGAAAGGTATTCCATCGCTGAGGCTGTTAGGGAGAGCGGTCGAGACCTGGGCTCGATAGCCAGAATGACACTGCAGCTTCCGGTGATGTTGCTCCGAGGAGAGGTCAGCTCCCAAGAAGCGCGGCCGACCAGCGTGGTGGGGATCACCCAGATCATGACTTTCTCGCTGCAACAGAGCGTCGAGTGGCGACTGCCTTTTCCTGCGCTTCAGACGATGTCCCTCATCAGCCTGGCCCTGGGGTTGACCAACCTGCTTCCGCTACCAGCCTTGGACGGGGGACGTATTCTGTTCGTGATTCTGGAGGCCATCCGGGGGCGTCGCATCTCTCCGGAGCGCGAGGCCGTGGTCCACTTCATCGGCATGATGATTCTGGTGGCTCTCATGCTGCTGGTGATGCTTCAGGATTTCCTGGATCCGATCATACCCTGGTCTCTGCTGCAATGAGAAAGACGGTGACGGGCGTGAACGATTCACTGGAGTTCGTCTTAGAGCGGCTGCTTCAGACAGGCAAGAAGCCCGATCGAGCGTCGCTATGGTGCCTCTCTAACCTCAACACCGAGGAGGCGGAACGGGTGCGAGACGTCTGGGCACAGTTGCCGCCGGATCTCCGGGCGGAGGCGGCATCCTGGTTGGTGAAAATGGCCGAAGCTGATTTCACCCTTGACTTCAGCCAGATCTTTTGGATGGGTATGAGAGACGAAGACGAACGGGTGCGAGAGACCGCCATCGAAGGCCTGTGGGAGGAGGAGGACGTGCGCCTGGTGCCGCGCCTGGCTCAGTGCCTGCGAGAGGACAAGTCAGCCAGTGTCCGTGCCGCCGCGGCCAGGTCGCTGGGTCGCTTTGTCCTGCTGGGGGAACTGGAGAGGATCCGCTCAGGGCCGCGTCAGATGGCGTATGAAGTCCTCGTCGAGGCCCACCAAGCCCAAGACGAAGATATCGAGGTACAGCGGAGGGCACTGGAATCGCTGGCCTACGTGGGTGATGAGACGGTAGTCCGGTCGATCACGGCATGTTACGGGTCGTCGGTGGAGAAGATGCGTATCAGCGCCGTCTTCGCGATGGGTCGAAGCGCGGATACTCGCTGGGAACAAGAGGTGCAGCGGGAGCTCTACAGCACGAATCCAGAGATGCGGTACGAAGCTGCCCGCGCTTGCGGTGAACTTCAGGTCTCTGAAGCGGTGTCGATGCTGGAGGAGCTCACGGAGGATACGGACGCAGAGGTGCAGCAAACTGCGATCTGGGCTCTGGGACAGATCGGCGGGGATAGGGCCCGCCATATATTGGAGCACTATTGCACCGTCGAGGATGAAGCCCTGCGGTCCGCTGCCGACGCTGCCGTCCGGGAGTTTGAGTTCCTCCACGGGGACCTCGAAGAGGTATTCGCCAACCTGAGCGAGGAGATCCCCTGGTAGGTGGGGAGCCGTTGCGCAGCATCACGCTGGTGTCGGGAATCGTAATCTGCGCTGCAGCGATGATCGGATCGCTGGCGACGGTGGCCCCTGTGAGGGCCGAGGACATAGCGATCCTCGAGCAGGACGTGGAATACAGCTTCGCCCAACAGCTCACCTTCACCCTGGCGTTCACTTCGAGCGCCGAGATCTCAGAGTTATACCTCTTCTTTCGCGGCACCACGGATCCTGACACAGAGAAGGTGACAGTGGCGGTGGCGGATCGTGGGGGAGTGACCCGTGCCAGCTACACGCACGACGTCGGGCTGTATCCGCTACCTCCCTTTGACCGGATAGCGTTCTGGTGGCAGATTGAGGATGTGCTGGGCAACCAGCTGCAGACCGAGCCAGATGAGTTCACGTATGCGGACAATCGATTCCAGTGGAGGGAACTGAGCAGCCCGGGGATCTCGGTGCACTGGATTGAAGGCCGGGGCGATCCAGTCTACGCGCAGACGGCGCTGGATATCGCGCAAGCGAGCGTGGCGGAGATCAACGCAGAGCTTCGGGCACCGGTTCCAGATTCCCTGGACATCTTTCTCTACGACTCCGAGTTCCACCTGGAAGCCGCCATGGTCCTGGGGGGGCGAGATTGGATCGGAGGGCAGGCGCGACCAGAATTGGGCGTGGTCGTGGTGGCCGTGCCACCAGAACAGGGCTATGCGTCGCGGATGAAGCGTTATGTGCCCCATGAGATCACGCATCTGCTGGTCTATGAGCTTGTCGGTTCTGAAGGCTACAGATATGTGCCGACGTGGCTGGATGAGGGCCTGGCCACCAGCAACGAGCAGTTACCGACGCCGGAGTACGCGCTGGCCCTAGAGGAAGCTCAGCAAGCGAACGAACTCGTCTCGCTGCGAGACCTGTGCGTCCCGTTTCCGCCGAATGGGAGCAGGGCGCTTCTCTCCTATGCCCAGAGCGCCAGTGTGGTGAGGTTCATACGTCAACAGTACGGGAGCGACGCCATACGCAGACTCTTGGCGGCTTACGCTGACGGTGCCAGCTGCACCAGTGGGGTGGAGGACGCCCTGGGCATAAGCTTCAGCAGGTTAGAGAGCGATTGGCTGGCGAGTCTCCGGCCGGCGACAGGATGGCGAGTTTGGGTAGAACGGGGAGGGGTTTGGATAGGGCTGTGGCTGCTGAGCATCCTGGTGACCGTGCCGATGATCGGGCATCTGCACCGTGAGGCGGGTCGTTGATGGGGGTCACCAGCAATGGAGAGAGGTGGAGATGTGTGACGTCATCGTCCTGGATTTGGAGACACAGTATATCGCCAGTGAGGTCGGGGGGTGGAGCAACATTCGTGACATGCGACTGGCAGTCGGCGTGACCTATCACGTCGCTTCGAACGAGTACCAGTCGTATTTGGAATCGGATGCAGCGGCTCTCATAAGCCGGTTGCGACAGGCAGACCTGGTGGTCGGCTATAACCTACTGGGTTTCGATTACGAAGTCCTGCGCGGCTACACCAAAGACCCTCTTCTGGATCTGCCGACGGTGGATATGCTGGACGACATCCACCGGGCTTTAGGGTTCAGGCTCCGGCTGGACGACGTGGCTGCAGCGACTCTGGGGAAGGGAAAGAGTGGGGATGGCCTGCAAGCGGTCCGGTGGTTCCGGGAGGGACAGGTTGAAAAGGTGATTGACTACTGTCGGCGAGACGTGGAGGTGACCTGGAAGATCTACCGATTCGGGCAGGAGAACGGCCACGTGATGTACCGCGATCGGAATTGGCGCACGCGGAGGGTACCCGTCCGATGGTGAACGAGCAGGGTCCGGAGATCGGTTATCTGGCCCTCCATCGCGCAGGGGAACTGCGGGAGCGAATGGAACGCGCCTATGAAGGGGTGCGCAGCTGCAGCTTCTGCGGTCGAGCGTGTGGAGTCAACCGCCGAGGAGATGGCAAGGAAGAGCTGGGATCCTGCGGGATCGGCAGTGGCGTGAAAGTAGCCAGCCACGGTCCCCACATGGGGGAGGAAGATCCGCTGCGGGGCTATCGGGGATCAGGTACGATCTTCTTCTCAGGGTGCAATCTGAGCTGCCAGTACTGTCAGAACTACGATATCAGCCAACATCGGCGAGGCCGAGAGGTCGAGCCCGAGAGATTGGCCGGGATGATGATGTCCCTGCAAGAACAGAGGTGTCACAACGTCAACCTGGTGTCGCCAACCCATGTCATAGCGCCGATCCTTGAGGCGCTGGTGATCGCGGTGGAACGGGGACTGCGATTGCCTGTGGTATGGAACACGGGGGGCTACGACTCGCTGGAGGCCCTGAAATTGCTGGACGGCGTGGTCGATATCTACATGCCGGACATGAAATACGCTGATGCGGAGGTGGCCCTTCGGTACTCCAAGGTGAAGGATTATCCGGAGGTTAACCAGGCAGCCGTCAAGGAGATGCACCGTCAAGTGGGTGACCTAGTGATGGACGAACAAGGTATTGCGCAACGAGGGTTGCTCGTGCGTCATCTTGTGCTGCCAGAAGGTCTGGCAGGGACAGCAGCAGTGGCCCGTTTCCTCGTGGAAGACATCTCGCGGCACACCTACGTAAACATTATGGATCAGTACCGACCGTGCTATAAGGCGGTGGACATGCCGCGGCTCGATCGGCCGGTCACGCGAGAGGAGTTTGAGAAGGCACTGGAGAAAGCTAGAGAGGCCGGCCTGTACCGCTTCGATCAACGAGAGCCACGTTTTCTTCGCTTGTTCAGGTAGTAAAGAAAGAGGAGCTTCCACATGAGTGGCGACCGCGATTCAAGAGCTCGTGTACACGCTAGAGTTCACGGCCACGTGCAAGGCGTCAACTTCCGCTATTACACCACTCGCACAGCCCGTCGGCTCGGCGTGAAGGGTTGGGTCGCGAACCGGCGAGATGGCACGGTGGAGACGGTGGCAGAAGGGGAACGGTCAGATTTAGATGAGTTCGTGGATTTTCTGCACCGAGGTTCGCCCGCTGCATCGGTAGAGCAGGTCGATGTAGAGTGGAAAGAGCCGAAGGATGAGTTCGACGGCTTTCGGGTTCGCTATCGATGAGAAAGAACCTGGAGCGGTGGGCCTGGACCATATTGCTGAGTTCGTTCTTCCTGTGTGCGGCCCTGGGGGTGATGATTCCCCTGGGCATCCGCTGGTACGTGCGACACGCGCAGACGGACCAGCACGTAACTCTTCAGGTTCAGAGGGGACCGCTCAGCGTCGTCTACGGAGGCCGCGGGCGGGCCTTGTCCGTCTCCGAGGATACCGGGGATCTCCCCCAGGCCAGCAGGATAACGGCTCCCAACGCTACATCTGGGCGACTGGTGTTGCAGGCGCCGGAGCCCGGGATGGTAGCGCCTTTAGCGACTGTTCAACTGTACGACGAGACCGATTGCGTCATATCAGCCGCGCGTTCCCCACGGTTCTCTGCCAGTCCTTTACCGCACCGAGTCACACTGAAGATGGAAGCGGGGCGAGTGCGGGTCAATGTGTATGGGGCGCACGACAGATCCACCATCGTGGAGGTGCACACGCCTCAGGGCTGGATCACGCTCACAGAGGGCAGCTACGAGGTGAAGATCAACGCGGCAAGCGAGGCCACGGTGCGCTACGGGCAAGCGGTTGTGGTGGGCCTTTCGGGAGAAGAATCGTCCCTTGGCCCGGGGGAGCGCGCCTTCCTGACCTCCGACGGCATAGACGGTCCGCTGCCGGCAGCTCGGAATCTGGTGGTGAATGGCGACTTCGAGGACCCGTTGGAGAGCGGGTGGCAGACCTATGGCAGGCAGACGGATCCGCAGCAATCTCCGGGGAGAGTCGAGCTGGTGACGAGCGTGATTGACAATGAGGAGAGAGCCGCGGTCAACTTCTACCGAGACGCGGTCAACCACGCGGAGCTGGGCATCACCCAGGCCATCAACTACGATGTGCGGGATTTTGCCTCCCTTGAGCTGCAGATGGCGGTCAACATCGTGTATCAGAACATCCTGGGGTTCGGCGGATGCGGATATCTGGGGTCGGAGTGTCCAATCATGGTCCGCATCAGCTACAGGGATATCCACGGGGCCGATCGAGAATGGCTGCACGGGTTCTACACCGGCCGACCGGCCGAAGACTGGCTGCTCAACTACTGGGCTGAGAGCGTGGAGATAGGAACCTGGCAAGCTTACAGCTCCGGGAACTTGATGGAGGAGTTGGCAGGCACGCCCCCCGCCGTGATCCAGAGCGTGACGATTCATGCTTCCGGGCACAGCTTCGACGCCCTGGTCACGGAAGTCGAGCTTCTGGCTCAGGAGTAGCGAGCTGAGTCCGCACATCCACGGACGGGCAGCAGCACGGGGCCTCTCTGTTCGGTCCAGGCGGTCACAAAGGTGTACCCGGTCGCGGCTAAAGCCCGAAGGCCGCGACTCGCGTCTCTGGGAGTCGGGTCCGGGCTCAGGAGTGACAGCACGGGCCGATGTCTCCACCGCGAGCGAAGGGGGAGGCCCCAGAGGACGGCAGATTCGAGATCTGACCCGTCGCTACTCGAATCCCAATCCGCGCTCGCGCAGGCTCACAAAACGCTGCTGACCAATGATCAGATGATCCAGGAGATCAATGTTGAGCAGCTGACCCGCTGCGATCAGCTGTCGGGTCACCTCCACATCCTCGGGCGATGGTGATGGGTCACCCGAGGGATGATTATGCGCCACAATGACGGCTGCGCAGCCGCGCTTCACAGCGTCTCGGAAGACCTCGGCCACCCGTATGTGGGAGGCGTTTAGGGTGCCAACGTAGACGGTCTCAGAGCCGAGCAAGTGGTTGCGGGTATCCAGATACAGAACTCGGAAGTTCTCCTGCTCAAGATGGCCCATCTCCGCCATCAGAAGCTGGGCTACGTCGGAGGGCGAACGGACGACGAGACGATCCTCCTGGGTGGCGACGAGCAGGCGTCGTCCGAGCTCCAGCGCCGCCTTGAGTTGCGCCGTCTTGGCATCCCCCAGCCCCCGTTCAGCGCGTAACTCGGCGAAGCTGGCACGCGCCAGACCGGTCAGGCCGTCGTAGGTGGAGAGCAAGCGGCTGGCCATGTCCAGCGCACTCTCTCCGCCGACACCGGTGCGCAGGATAATGGCCAGGAGCTCCGCGTTGGAGAGGGCTGCCTCACCAACCAGGAGAAGCCGTTCGCGCGGTCGTTCCTCCAGAGGTAGCTCCTTCATCGTAGGCCGCATTGGTTGGTTCATGGTTACCTCTCTGGGTTGGTTCAGGGTCGGTAGGGCGTCATACCGACGGGCGCGACATTGCTGTGCCGCTTCGCTCATCAGCCATCGAGCCTGCGCCGGAGGGGCCTACTTGACGTCGGCCCGCGAGCCGATGAGAGGTCAGTGAGAGACTGCTGAACGACCCGCCGCTGCGCTAGTGGTCAATCAGAATCGTCTCGATGGTGTCCGGTTCTGGCTCATCGGGCCCGCGGGTTCTCGCGGTGAGGCTCTCGGCGACCTCCATGCCTTCGACTACGCGACCTATGATGGTGAAACTCCCCGTCATCTGTGGCTGGGGCGTGTAGGTGATGAAGAAGGAACTGCTGTTCAGATCGGGCGCACCGATATAGAGGGCAAGCAGACCGGCCTCGTCGAACGAGAGATCATCCGTGAGCTCATCTTCGCAGTAGTAACCCGAGAAAGGCAACGCAGTCCCTGAATTCGTGGGATCCCCGCTGAGAGCAACCTGCTCGTGGTTCACGAAGAAGAAATCGAGGCCGTCATACCAGCCCTCCTGAGCCAGGAAGGCGAAGCTGTTGACGTTGGTAGGAGCCTGGCCCGAGAAGAGTTCAACGGTGATGTCGCCTTTGCTCGTGCGGATTGTCGCCATGTAGTCCTCGTCGGGATCGATCACCTGAGGCGGGGGCGATGGGTACATCCTATCTGGCGTGGCAACCAAACCGATGAAACCCTCGAGTTGACCGAAGCCGCCAAACTGCTGAGTCGGGTAGAAGATATTGTTGACCACGTAGGTGGGAGTAGCCATCTGCCCGTACTGCTGATAGGCTTCGTAATCGGCCAGGATCTGTTCCTGAAAAACGTGTTCCGTGAGGGCGTCTTCGAAGCGTTCGCTGTCGAGCTCCAAGGCTTCAGCGTAGCCGACCAGGGTCTCCAGGAGTTGCTCCTCTGAGAGACCACTCCATTCTTGTTGTTTTTCATAAAGGAGGTCGTGCATCTCCCAGAACATCCCCTGAGCGGCAGCAGCCTCCGAGGCCTCAGCGGTGATGAGGGCCTTATCGTGCATGCTGGTCAAGGGAAGGTGACGATAGACGAAACGGATATCGTCACCATATACGTCCCTAAGGTAATGACGCAAGGTGTGAAGCCCAGAGCAGGCGGGACACTCGAAGTCGGCATACTCGATGAACGTGATGGGAGCGTCTTCCGGGCCCACCGCGTGATCGTCCTCGGTGACGGGCGGAACCGGGGACTCGGGCGGCAGGCTGAAAGCCTGGCAGGTAGCCGATGCGGTGGGCACCTCGGGGGTGGCTGGATCTTCCAGGCTCGCATCCGGTGTCACGGACACGGGAGAGGGTGAGGGCGGGGGGGTGGCTTCCGGGGCCGGCTGGGCGCAGCCGGCGGCGAATCCTAACAGTAATACGAGCGTCAGTAAGACGGCTCTACGCACAATAACCTCCTGATCTACGTGCGACGGCAACCGAGACCACTCCGGCTTCTGAGTCCGCGTGCCGTGCTGGACCCGACCAGACTGTCGCTCCTCGAAATGGCCGACACGGTCGTCACGGTCATCGCCACGGCAACGGGGCACACTGGGGCACGTCTACAGCCCGGGTGGAGCCCGAGTGTCTCTAGCTGAAATCTGCAGCTCATTTGACCCTGCGATTGTACCACATAAGATGCGCCTCGACCATGCGATAAGGGGATGTGTTTTGACGACCCCCTCGCACCTCGGCGGTGCCGGGCTGGGGCTCTCCATTTTGGGGATGGAGGGCGACCGGAAAGAGGTAGTCCCGATGGTCGAATCGACCATCGGAGTGGAGGCGCTTGGCAGGGAGAGGTAGCCGATGTACAATCGACTGCAGGTTGTTGCAGGGAGGGGTTCGAATCCCTCACCAGGGTTTTGAGGGCGACCTGAGATGGGGTGGGGGAATCAAGGGCACGGGTAGATGAGGATTCCGCCGACACTACTGAAGAGGAAGGTGTCTCATGCCTGATGCTGCCAGCGATCAAGGGAGGAGTTTGCCAGGGCAGCAGAGAGCGGCCGTGGAAGCTGTATACAGGCGAACGGTAGACTGCGCGGAGCGAGGTTGGTGAAGCTGTCGGGAGTTACGACCCCTCTCACCCTAACCCTCTCCCCCGGGGGGAGAGGAATCATTGGCCTGGCGCACCGTCAGGCTAGGTCTCAACGTGCGGAGCGAGGTTGGTGAAGCTGTCGGGAGTTACGACCCCCCTCACCCTAACCCTCTCCCCCGGGGGGAGAGGAATCATTGGCCTGGCGCACCGTCAGGCTAGGTCTCAACGTGCGGAGCGAGGTTGATGAAGGTATCTGGAGTTAGGACCCCCCTCACCCTAACCCTCTCCCCTGGGGGAGAGGGATCATTGGCCTGGGGAACCGTCAGGCTGGATCCCACCTAGCCAAGGATTTGCCACTGCGAAGAAAGGCAGCAGGATTCGAACGATGGAGAGAGCCTAATGCTCGTTGAAGCTATCAGGAGTCGTGGGATCACGGATGAAGATGTCCTGCGGGCTATGGAAGAGGTCCCCCGCCACTTATTCGTGCCCGAGGACCAGCGAGACGCCGCTTATGGGGACTACCCACTTCCGATTGGATTCGGTCAAACCATCTCCCAGCCCTATGTGGTCGCGATGATGACGGAGCTTCTGGAGTTGGAGGAGGGTGACCGGGTTCTGGAAGTGGGCACGGGCTCGGGCTATCAGGCAGCCGTGCTGGCGGAGCTTCCCAATGTGGAAGTGTACACCGTGGAGATCATCCCAGAACTGGCGGAAGAGGCCAAGGAGACGCTGGAGTCGCTGGGGTATGAGAACGTCCATCTCAAACAGGGGGACGGATACTACGGTTGGTCGGAGCACGCTCCGTACGATGGCATCATCGTCACCGCTGCCCCAGACCACGTTCCGCAACCGTTGAAGGAACAGCTGGCGGTGGGAGGACGGATGGTCATCCCGATTGGTCCGCGGGGTGGCTATCAGACTCTTTGGAAGTTCGTGAAGCAGCCCGACGGGGAGTTGACCGCTTACGACGAAGGCGGGGTCGCCTTCGTTCCGTTCACCGGTGAGGCGGGGCGAGAGAGCGCGTAGGGCCCGAGTTTGCCACACCACGTCAAGGTTCGGCGACACGGCGCTGAGAAGCAAGGTTACAGGGATTAGGGCCAGTACGACAACGCCTGATCCCACGAACCCCCACACCAAGCGGCCCGGCCCGTAGGAGGCAAGCCCTTGAGTCGGAGCGATGGCCTCCGTCTCGCAAGCACTAGCCCACGATCCTCGCGGTGGGTGAGAGTAGTTGCCTGGGCTCGACTACTTCAGCTCGGTGGCCTATGGGCTGCTGTTCCATCACAGGGTCGGTACTCGGTAACTCATTGTCCACTATGTCGGGGGAACTTCGCATCTGCCCCCAGGCGGAGAGGGGCGGATACAGACGACGGGAGGACGCGGCCGATGGGACGAGCGGGGGATACTCGAGGTGGCGTGGCTCTCCGCTGGTGGAGCCGGAGGAGATAAGCAGGGTGGGGCTTATCGGTGGGAGGACCGGATGGGAAGGACACTGCTACTGACGGGGCGACCGGGCATCGGGAAGACGACAGTGATCAGGGAAGTAGCGGACCGGTTGAGGGATCGGGCCGGAGGATTCTACACGGAGGAGATCCGCGATCAGAGGGGGCGTCGAAGGGGCTTCCGACTGGTGACACTGGGCGGCGACGAGGCAGTAATGGCTCACACCGATCTGCGGAGGGAGGGCCGACCAGCGGTGGGCCGCTACGGCGTGGACCTGGCAGCCATCGACGGCGTGGGAGTGGCTGCCCTCCGGCGGGCGGTGGCGGCGGATCTCGTGGTCATCGTGGACGAGGTGGGGAAGATGGAACTGTTCAGCGAGGCCTTCAGGAGGAGCGTCCGCCAAGCAGTAGAAGGCTCGAATCCAGTTCTTGGCACAGTGATGAGAGGCACACACCCCTGGGTTGACGAACTGAGGAGGAGACCAGAGGTGGAAGTGTTGGTCATCACTGGCGAGAACCGCGATGGTATGGCCGACCGGGTTTGGAGATGGATTGGCGTTGACGCATAGTCCAAATAGCGGTACAATCATGTCCATATGGCGTCTGCCAACCGAGGGTTCTCGACAGGCCGAGGAGGAACGGCTGACCTTGGGGAAATCAGAGTCCGGGCAGACAACGCGGTCGGCGGGCGATTAGATACTGAGTGATCGAGTTGATAGAAGTTCAGCACCTGATGTAAGATATGATTGATGCGAAGGATCATCTGTATAATCACATAACTGACAATCTCGATGCCATGATGGGCATCCTTCCGGAGGACATTCGGGCTGTCTTGGAGAAGAAGGGTCGGCGGGATGACCTATTGGAGGTCATCCTAGACCTGGGGCGTGTGCCGACAGCACGCTATACGGACGGCGAGGTCGTACTCCGTGAGACGGAGGTGACCCGGGACGAAATCCGGCAGGTGGTAGGCCGAATCGGCGAGTTTGACGAGGACAACCGCGCGGGTATTGCGCGGACGCTTCATCGGATTGCAGCAATCCGGAATCGTAAAGGCGATATCGTAGGTTTGACCTGCCGCGTGGGCAGGGCCGTTTTCGGCACCATGGCGATCATCCAGGACATCGTGGAGAGCGGCAACAGTATCCTGTTATTGGGACGCCCGGGCGTGGGTAAAACGACAATGCTGCGTGAGGCAGCTCGCGTTCTTGCAGAGAAGAAACGGGTCGTCATCGTAGACACGTCGAACGAGATCGGAGGGGACGGCGATATCCCCCATCCTGCAATCGGTCGAGCACGCCGCATGCAGGTGGAGGCCCCGACGTTACAGCACGAGGTGATGATCGAAGCCGTCGAAAACCACAATCCCGAGGTGATCGTGATCGACGAGATCGGTCGAGAGCTGGAAGCCGTGGCGGCCCGAACCATCGCTGAGCGGGGCGTACAGCTTATTGGGACCGCTCACGGCAACACGCTGGACAATCTGCTCATGAATCCAACGCTCTCTGACTTGGTTGGTGGTGTCGAGAGTGTGACCCTGTCGGATGAGGAGGCACGGCGGCGCAAGACACAGAAGACGATCCTGGAGCGGCGTGCGCCTCCGACGTTTGACGTCCTGATCGAGTTGGAGGCACGGCAGCGGCTGATCGTCCACGAGAGTGTAGCCCATTCGGTCGACGCCCTGCTGAGAGGGCGGGAGCGTCTGCAGGTTGAGCGGCGCTACCGGGATGAATCGGGAGAGATCGCGACCGAGACCACAACGCCCGTGTCATTGCAGGACCGTGAGCGAGGCCAGAGAGGGATGCGAAGCAAGCCGATGCCTGGGGGCCCGGTGGTGTCCGAAGCGGAGACCGTGCTCTCCGCCGCTGAAGAACCGATCCGCGTCTACTCTTACGGGATCAACCGAAACCGGCTTCGGAAAGCGGCGAAGCGTGTGCACGCGCCGATCCACCTGGTGAAGGACATGGGCGAGGCGGATCTGATGGTGACGACGAAGGAGTTCTACGGCCACCGGACGAAGGTGATTCAGGAAGCGGAGCAGCGCGACCTACCGATCTACGTGTTGCGCAGCGACACCATAGGTCAGATGCAGAGTTGTCTCGGGGAGGTGTTCGACATCGAGAGCGGGGAGGCCAAGCCGCTGGATCAGGCGCTGGCAGAGGCAGAGAGGGCCATCGACCAGGTGCTGAGCGGTGAGACAGAGGCCATCCTGTCTCCGCAGAACGCGTACGTCCGTCGTCGGCAGCACGAATTGGCACGGGCGGCCGATCTCGCGTCGATGTCCCGGGGCAAGGAGCCTCATCGGCGCGTGCGCATCTTCCAGAGGTAGGCTTGGCAGGCAGCGTCTCGAAGGGCGCTTTCATCACCTTTGAGGGCCCTGACGGGAGTGGCAAGACCACCCAGGCCCAGCTTCTAGTTAGGTGGCTTCGGGATCAAGGGTATGAAGCGCTCCTCACGCGGGAACCGGGCGGCACCAAGATAGGCGACCAGATCCGGGACGTACTGCACCGCTCCGATAACGTGGGCATGGACCCCCGGACGGAGTTTCTTCTCTACTCAGCTTCACGAGCCCAACACGTCTCGCAGGTCATCCTGCCGGCACTGGGAGCCGGTACCGTGGTAGTTAGCGATCGATACGCAGACAGCTCTCTGGCCTATCAGGGATATGGTCGGGGCCTCGCCCTGGGGATGGTGAGGATGATCACCGATTTTGCGACACAGGGCGTAAGACCCTGTCTTACTCTGTACCTGGATATCCCCCCCGATGAAGGGCTAGAGCGGCGGGTGCTGGGCGGAGAGGAATGGAACCGGATGGATGCGGAGAAGCTTGCCTTCCATCGACGGGTCCGATCAGGTTACCTGGAGCTAGCTGACGCGGACCCAGCGCGTTGGAGCGTGCTCAGCGCCAATCGCTCAATGGAAGAGCTACAGGCTGAGATTCGGGCCGCGGTGTCCGCGCATCTTGGGCGGGGCGCGAACTAGCGAGACGCCGTTGGTGGGTTATCCAGGAAGGCCCGGCACCGAGCGCCCGCCAGGGGCTCAGAAATCATACGGCTCCGGCCCAAACTCCTCGTCCCCCTCGCCCATGAGGTCTGGCATAGATTGTTCGATATCCTCCGGGCTCTCACCTGATTCGAGCCGACCGACCACCTCATCGAACTCAGGGCCAAGGTCTTCGCCAACCTCATCGCTCATCTTACGCATCCAACGCCCCAGGCTCTGGGGGTCGTTCTCGTCGAAATCCGGCAGGCTGCTGGGATCGGCCAGATCATCCAGGCGGCTCTCCTCGGACCGGACAACACGGACGCGGGACATGAGGCGTGTGAGATGTGTCCCATCGCAGTGAGGACAGGCAGGCTCCGCGTCCCGCGCCTCGGAGAACGTACGCCAGAAGATCGAGATGCGGCGTTGGCACTCGTGACAGAAATACTCGTAGACTGGCATGATCACCTCCCGTGTTTCCGGCGCGTCTTTGAGCCGGTCGCTTCTCTGCGGATAGCTCACCGGCCCCGATCCTGTAAGTCTCAGCAGACAGACGGCCTTCGGGCCGTTGGTAAGTCCCTGGCGCGGAACTGACTTGGCGCTACCGGCCAGGCGACATTCAGTCTGGCAACACACGAATATACCAACTTAGCGGGCAGACGGCAAGTGGAGGGTCCTTGTGAACAGAGTGTCCTTGTATGATTTCGAGTCTGAGCCACTATTGGTGGTGATCTCGGGCCCCTCTGGGGTGGGGAAGGATAGCGTGGTGCAACGGATACAGGATCGCGGCTTTCCGTTTCACTTTGTGGTTACCGTCACGGATCGGGCTCCCCGCTCCAACGAAGTGCACGGGGAGGATTACTTCTTTGTCTCAACCACGGAGTTTGAGCGGATGATCGAGGAGAATGAGCTGATCGAACACGCGGAGGTCTACGGCCAGTACAAAGGAGTCCCGAGAGAGCAGGTGAGGAAGGCTATGGCCTCGGGCAAGGACGTGATCATGCGGGTGGACGTGCAGGGCGCAGCGACGGTTGGTGAGATGGCCCCGGACGCCGTGTTGATCTTCTTGAGCGCATGTTCAGAGGAGGAACTGGAGGAGCGATTGCGCAATCGAGGCGGCGACACGCCGAAACAGATCGAGCGCAGGATCGCAACCGCCCGAGAAGAGATGAAGACGCTACCGGAGTTTGACTACGTAGTCATCAACCGGAGGGGAGAACTGGAATCCGCGGTCGATGACGTACTGGCTATCATCAGGGCGGAGCATTGTCGGGTTGACCATCGGAAGGTGACTGTATGAGGAAAAGCGAAGCAGCTCGGGACGTACAAGTCGGGGATCGGGCGCGCCTGCGCAAGCCGCATCCCTGCGGGGGCGACGAGTGGCAGGTGACGCGGATCGGAGCGGACATTGGCCTCCGCTGCCTCACCTGCGGTCGTCGAGTGATGCTTCCGCGCTCTTTGTTCGAGAGACGTGCGAGGTCTGTGACCAGGGCCGTCACCAGGCATGGTGAATAGGCACACCACCAGAGTCCTGGTGACCTTCCTCAACACAGGCGGAGGACACCGAAGCGCCGCCGCCGCTACGGCCGAGGCGCTGCTAGATCTCTACGAAGGCTGCGTCCGCGTGGATCTCGTGGATGTGACGAGGGAATACTTCTCCTGGCCGGCGAGTGAGCTAAACCGGATCTATGAGAGGCTGGTTGGCATGCGCGCCTGGCCGTGGGCCGTGGTTTACCATCTCACGGATGGGGCTCGCCGCTTCGAACTGCTCCAGCGCGCGACGGGTTGGTTGACCGGGCGATCAGTGCGACGTCTGCTTGCGGCTCATCCTGCCGACGTGGTCGTCTGCTGCCATCCCCTGTTGAGGGCGCCGCTGGGGCGGGCGTTGCAAGCAGCGGGAAGGGGGACCGAGCTGGTCACCCTGGTCACCGACCTGGCCTCGGGCCACGCCGCATGGTTCGTGCCCCCTGGAGAGCGGTGGGTCGTGGCGACGGAACAGACCCGAGAGCGCGCCGCGGCTTGCGGCATACCGACCGAGTGTGTGGAGGTGATCGGACTGCCGGTGAGACGCTGCTTCGTCAACGGCGACCGGAGGAACTCGATGGCTGCTCGGAGGAGGCTGGATTTGGGTCTAGATTCACCCGTTGTGCTGCTAATGGGGGGCGCGATGGGGACAGGTCCACTGCTCCAACTGGTGGGAGCAATGGCGATCAGCGGCCTGAGGGCGGAGTTGGTGGTGATCACCGGCCGCAACAGGAGACTGTACGAAGAGCTGGTGTCTCAGAAGTGGTCACTAACCATCCACGTTGAGGGCTTCGCCACTAACCTGCACGAATGGATGGAGGCCGCGGATATCCTGGTGACCAAAGCGGGGCCGGGCACTGTGAGCGAGGCGCTGGTGATGGGCCTGCCGATGGTGTTGAGCGGTGCGATACCCGGTCAGGAGCGGCCCAACGTAGACTACGTAGTCGACAACGGCGCCGGCGTGTGGGCACCGACGCCGGCCGAAGCAGCTGAGAGAGTGCGAGAGCTTCTGGAACGGGACCGATCGTCGCTGATGCTGATGGAGGAGCGCGCTCGAAGCCTGGCTCAACCCGATGCGGCACGGCGAGTGGCCCGGATCATATGGGCAAGCGCCGGAAGCAAACTCGCTTGACGGGTCGACTGTGATATAATCGCTCCACGGCAAGCAATCCAGCATCGGGAGGGAGCCATGGAGAGGAAGTTTCGAGTTCTTCGCATCGTCGGTACGCTATGGAAGGTTGTGGCGTGGGTCGTTCTGATCGGTGGTATTTTGACCGCCATCGGCGTCCTGCTAGCGGGCATCCTGGGCGGTGGAGGGATCCTGCTCCGCGAGTTGGGAGTGGGACCTGGCACCACATCGGCAGCAGCTATACTGATGGGGATCGCCGGCTTCGTCATCGTCCTGATAGGGGCCGTGATCACCTTCTTCCTGTACTATGGGCTGGGCGAGCTGATCTACTTGCTGCTCGCCATCGAGGAGAACACGCGTCGCTGGAGGCAAGGCGGAGAAGGCCGAGCGTACACAGAGGCCCCACCTCCCTCACCGGAATAGCAGGGCCGATGACGCCGTCCGGCCTGACCGCCGGGACCGATGAGCAACAGGGCGTAAGGCTTGCCCCGGGCTGAGCGGCAGAAGGCACCCCGCTCCGGTGGGCTGGCTTGTGTGAGCGCCGACTAGACGGCGGCTTGTTCACGCCCGGGGCCGACCCCGATGAATGTGATGGGCACGCCGCTGCAGTCCTCTATTAAGGAGACATAGTCGCGCGCCGCTCTTGGCAGGTGCTCCCTTCGGCGGATATCGGAGATGTCGGCCTCCCAGCCGGGGAGGTCCTCGTAGACCGGTTCCCACTGAGCCAGCGACTGGGCCCCGAACTCGGCGGGGAAGTAGTCGACGTGAGACCCATCTCGAGCATAAGCCACCGCCACTCTGAGGTTCTCCAACCCGCTGAGCACATCGAGCTTGGTCAACGCGAGCTCATCCAGGCCATTGACGCGGGCTGCGTAGCGCACAATGGGCAGGTCGAGCCAGCCGCAACGACGGGGGCGGCCGGTGGTCGTCCCGAACTCGTCCCCCACCTCCCGTATTCTGTCACCAGTCTCGCCGAGCAGCTCCGTGGGGAAGGGACCCTGTCCAACGCGAGTGGTGTACGCCTTGGCGACGCCAACCACACGGGCGATCTGCTTAGGCCCGAAGCCCAGGCCGGTGGTGGCGCCCCCGGCAATGGTGGAGGAACTGGTGACGAAGGGGTACGTCCCGTGGTCGAGATCAAGTAGCAGCCCCTGAGCGCCTTCACATATCACGGTGTCCCCGGCCTCCAGCGCCTCGCCGATCAAAACAGACCCATCGACAAGGTGGGGGGCGAGTCTCTCGGCATACCCTCTGTACGCGCGTGAGACCTGATCGACGGAGAGGGGCTCCACATCAAACTGAGCTAGGCGCCGGTTATGATCTGCGACGCGCTCAGACACCCGGCGGGCGAACTGGACGGGATCCGACATCTCTCCTGCGCGCAAGTTGACCCGTTTGGCCTTATCGGCATAGGTGGGACCGATGCCGCGCTTGGTGGTGCCGATGGCTTCGTCGCCCAAAGAGGCCTCGCGGGCACCGTCCATGGCACGATGGGTGGGGAGGATGACGTGAGCGGCGGCACTGATCTTGAGGCGAGATGGCCCCACGTCCGCGCCAATGGACAGGATTCGATCCATCTCGGCAATGAGACGATCCGGATTCAGGACGACGCCGGCCCCTATGAGGAGAGTTAGATGGGAATAGAGCACACCCGACGGGACAAGGTGCAGTTTCAGCGTGTGTCCTTCGGCGACCACGGTATGGCCGGCATTGTCTCCACCGTTAAAGCGGGCAACGATATCAGCGCTCCCAGCTAGACCATCGACCACACGGCCCTTGCCCTCATCGCCCCATTGGGTCCCGACCACAACAGTAGCGGCCATAACATATCCTCCTCGCATCTTCTCAACGCCGGATAGACGCCCCAGAGTCAGGGGCGCACCGGGCCAATGATACAGCGATCGGAGGGAGGCGTCAATCTCGAGCGCCTATGAAACGGTGGGTCGTCTTCACGCTTAAGGTGACCGGTACCTTGGCCGAGGCATTCGCGAGCCAAGACCAACGTGTATCAGCGGCGCTTGTCCGGCGCTGATGCGATCCTGCAACTTGCCGGAGGCGTCAACAGCCAGCATGAGGCCTACGCAGGTAGAGTTGACGGTGGAACGGGGCACGGTATACTCTCAACCGATAAGGAGCGGCGCTAGGCAGGAGTGAATGGGATGGATCCTCACACGACAAAGATACCAGAAGTCCTAGAGCTGTACCTGCAGCTTTCCCAATACCCGATCCTGGCGCATCGCATACGGGATCGGATGCGGCGAGAGCTCTTCAGGCGCGGGGTTATTGGCCGGGAGGCCTTTGAGGAAGAGGCGAAGCAGAAGGCGGTGGTCTCGCAGAGACGAGAAGGGTTGCGCGATCCCGTCGCTCAGGAATCGATGGACGTATGGAAAGAGCGATTGGAGCAGATCCGGGATCACCTGACGGACTTCTATTTCGCTTACAACCTCCCTCACACATTGTTCGAGGAGATCGTCCGTGACGTGCTCGCGGAAGGAGCTCCAGTCCCGCCAGCGTCACTGTCATTCAACCCAGAGTTGGCGCCTCAGAGTATGCTGCTGGCGCAGGCGAAGGAGTACGCCGCGCTTCCCACCGATGAGCAACAGGAAATCCTCCATCATCTGAAGGAGATCACGGTCGTGTTGACCAAGAGCATGGTCAGTGATCAGATGGCGTTTGTCGGTCTGGCGAGGGACTTCTTCGAACCGGCCGACTTCGAGGAGATAGCGGAGCGGCGGATTGGCCGGGGCAAGATCGGCGGCAAGGCGGCAGGGATGATGCTGGCCTGGAAGATGTTGCAGCGCGAGCTGACGGAGGATCTGCGGGACTTGGTCCAGCAAGTGGTGATCCCGGAATCGTATTTCATCGGAGCAGATGTCTTCTACGACTTTCTTGCCGTCAATGAGCTCACTGAGTCAGTGAATCAGAAGTACAAGACGGAGGAGGAGATCCAGTCGGATTACCCGGACATCCAGGAGGCTTACGTACGAGGTAGGTTTCCCAACCACGTGACTTTGGGACTGCAGGCACTGCTGGAAGAGGTGGGGCGCGATCCGCTTATCGTGCGTTCCTCCAGCCTCCTGGAGGACAACTTCGGTTTCTCATTCGCTGGCAAGTACGATAGCTTTTTCTGCCCTAATCAGGGCACCCTAGAGGAGAACTTGGACGCGCTAACAGGGGCTATTCGACGGGTCTATGCCAGCGTATTCAGTCCCGATGCTCTTCTGTATCGGAAACGAATGGGACTCGTCGACTATGATGAGCGAATGGCGATCCTCATCCAGAAGGTACAGGGCGAGCGATATGGAGATTTTTTCTTCCCGACAGTGGCTGGGGTCGGCCTCAGCCGGAATCCGTACCGCTGGAGTCGGCGAATCCAACCCGAGGATGGATTGCTGCGTCTGGTGTGGGGGTTGGGAACTCGGGCCGTGGATCGCGTTGCCCGGGATCATCCGCGGACGGTGGCCCTGAGCCATCCGAAGCTTAGGCCAGAGACCGGTGCCGACGAGATCCGGAAGTACTCACAACACTTCGTCGATCTCATCGACCTGAGAGCGAATGTTTTCAGAACCCTGGCGGTGGGCGAGCTCCTAGAGCAGAGTTATCCCCACATACGATTGGTGGCATCGGAGGACAAGGGAAGCTATCTCCAACCGGTTTACGTGTCGGGGCGTCTGAACGAATCGCGATACATCCTCACCTTCGACGAACTGCTCAAGAATCACGAGTTCGTCTCCCTGATGCGAGGGGTGCTGCGGAAGCTGGAGACCCACTACGGAAGACCCGTTGACATAGAGTTTACGGTTGAGGTCCCGAGGGAGACAGGAAGGCGCTTCACACTGCACCTGCTCCAGTGCCGGCCGCAAAGCTGGTTGGAAGGGGGAATCTCGATCGATGTTCCGGTAGAGGACGTACCGAAGAGAGACATCGTCTTCTTCAGCCAGCGGATGGTACCCCACGGACAGGTCGAGAAGATCCGCTACATCGTGTACGTGGACCCAATGGCGTACGATCGGGCCCCAGATCAAAGCACCAGACTTGAGGTGGCACGCCTGGTAGGACGGGTGAACAGGCGGCTGGCAGGTGAACGTTTCATCCTGATGGGGCCTGGAAGATGGGGAACGAGCAACGTTGAACTAGGGCTTAAGGTCAGCTATTCTGAGATACACAACGCCCAGGCGCTGGTTGAGATTGCCCGGACCGGTAGAGAGGGCACACCGGAAGTCTCCTACGGGACACACTTCTTCCAGGATCTGGTGGAGTCTCACATCTATCCCATGCCCCTATACCTGGGGGACCCGGCTACGGTGTTCAACCGTCGTCTGCTGGACGAGGCTCCAAATGACCTGCCGGCGCTGCTCCCGGCAGACGCCGCAATGGCGCGCTATGTCAAGGTGATAGACGTTCCCGCGATGGCAGACGGGCGCCACGTTGACCTGGTGATGGACAGCATTGAGGATCAGGGTCTGGCGTACCTGCGGTAGCCGGATAGCTAGGCGGATTCGGCTCAGCGCTATAGCTGGAGATTATCTCGATCGCTTTGTCGGCAGGCCGTGGGCAGGGATGGGGGGCTGGGCAGTGAGGCTGCCGACGCCGAAGACCCCCTCAATCGGGTAGGAGGGGGCCTCACGGCCCCCGTCCTCCCACACCACCGTGCGTACGGGTCCGTACACGGCGGTTTCTCCTACGGTTGTAACGCAGCATATCTGGCCGATAGGCCTGTGAGACCTTGCGCTCTGAACCAGTCGTTGTTCATCGCTTGATGAGCCTGGGGCGTACGCGCCTTCCGCCACCATCCGGCGCCAGAACCAGCGAGTTGCCGAGCGCTCCAGCCCGGAACGCCCAACTGGCACAGGAAGGCGAGGATGGCCTGCGGCCGCTTGCACTGTTTCAACCGGACACACCGCAGCTTGCGCCGTATCCATTCGTCCAGTCGTTGAAGCGCTTTCTTGCACGCCGCATACTGAAAGTAGGTCACCCAGCCACTCACAAACGCGTTTAGCTCTCGGATCATCCGGCTCAGGCTGATTCCCCGGTTCCTCCGCGTGATGGCTCGAATGCGCTGCTTCGCTCTTTCCAAGCTCCGCGGCGCGATACCCAGCCGTCCTCCTCGCAGTAACCGGTAGCCCAGGAACTGCCGCTCTGCTACATATGCCACTGCACTCTTGTCGGGGTTCACCCTCAGGCGCAGTCGCTCCTCCAAGAAGCGCTCCACCGAGGCCATCACCCGTTCCCCTGCCCGTATCGTCCGCACATAGATGTTGCAGTCGTCCGCATACCGGCAGAATCGGTGCCCTCGCCTCTCCAGTTCCTTGTCCAGATCATCCAGCAGCAGGTTCGCCAACAAGGGCGATAGGGGGCCACCCTGAGGCGTCCCCTCGTATCGCCGCACTCTCACTCCGTCGCGCATCACTCCCGCTTCCAAGTATCGACGTATGATCCGCAACAGCCGCTTGTCCTTTACGTGGCGCGCCACCCGTGCCATCAGCACATCATGGTTCACCCGATCAAAGAACTTCGCGATGTCGAAGTCCA
>SKQX01000077.1 GCA_007118795.1 Thermoflexales bacterium
GCGGGATTGAAGCAGGCGGCACCAAGTTCGTCTGTGCCGTGGGGACCGGCCCCGACGAGATCGTGGCTGCCACTGAGTTCGCTACCACCACGCCCGACGAGACCGTTGGCCGGGCTATCTCGTTTTTCGAGGATCAGTCCTCCCCCATTGCAGCCCTGGGCATCGGCTCTTTCGGGCCTGTGGACCCCGATCCGCGTTCCCCCACCTTCGGGACCATCACCTCGACCCCCAAGGAGGGCTGGCAGAACGTGGACATCCTTGGGCGAGTCCAGTCCTCCTTGGACGTCCCCATCGCCTTCGACACCGATGTGAATGCCGCGGCTTTGGGCGAACACTGCTGGGGCGCCGCTCAACGCCTCGACACCTTCGTCTATATCACCGTCGGGACGGGCATTGGGGGTGGAGCCATGGTCCACGGAAACCTCCTGCACGGCCTGATGCACCCCGAGATGGGACACCTCCGCGTGCCGCACAACCGGGCTCGCGATCCGTTCCCGGGAACCTGTCCCTTTCACGGCGACTGTCTCGAGGGCCTGGCCTCCGGCCCCGCCATCGAGGACCGTTGGGGAGAACCGGGCGAGGCCCTTCCCGACGATCACCCGGCGTGGCGGTTGGAGGCCCACTATCTGGCCTTGGGCCTGACCTCCATCATCTGTGTCCTCTCGCCTCAGCGGATCATTCTCGGTGGTGGCGTGATGGAACGGGGCTTTCTACTCCCCATGATCCGTGCCGAGGTGCGAGGCCTTCTAAACGGCTACATCGCCGTGCCTGCCATCACCGAGGACATCGACGCCTATATCGTGCCGCCCGCCCTGGGTGGGCGGGCCGGCGTGCTCGGTGCCATCGCGCTGGCCAACACAGCACTCCGTCCTTAAGCCATCGGATCGGAGGGGCCTCGCTGGGTCGTTCGAGGGCGACCGTCGCCCGGCTCGTCTGGCCATGCGCCTCCGGTTGCTGCCCGGCTCTTACCGCAGCTCGCTCAGCACCTCAGCCAGCACCTCCATTCCGCGGTCAACCAGGGCCATGTCGGCCTGGGCACCCATGTGCCCGATGCGGAACACCTTATCCGCTAACGGGCCCAAAGAGCCGGCGACGACCATCCCGCGCTGTCGCAGCGCGCGGTCGAGCTCATCCCAGACCACGCCTTCCGGGAGCTTCACGGCTGTTACCGTGGGTGAGCACGTCTCATCGGTCGCATACAGGGAGAGGCCCAGAGCACGAGATCGTTGGCGGCAGTGTGCGCTTGCCCGGGCGTGTCGGGCGAACACCCCGTCCAGCCCTTCGTCCAGGATCAGTCCGCATGCCGCGTGAAGGGCTGCCAGGCTGGCCCAGGCCGGCGTGTACGGGAACCACCCCTTGGCTAGCGCATCGCGGTAGGGAAGCAGCGCATCATACCCGGCGTAGTCGACTTCGGCGATGATCTCCCAGGCTCTTTCGCTGACGGCCACCGCGGCGAGATCGGGAAAGGAGGAGAGAGCCTTCTGTGTCCCGATCAGGCAGAGATCGATATGCCACTCATCCATCAGCACCGGCGCACCACCTGCGCTGGCCACGGCGTCTACGTAGTACAGCGGGACTTGATGCTCCGCCACCAGGTCACCCACCTGATGGACGGGATTCAGAGTGCCCGAGGGTGTCTCGCAGTGGACAGCGGTCACCATCTTCGGCTGGAACCTGACGATTGCCTCCTCTACTGGCTCCGGCCGCAGTACCTCGTCGTAGCCGAATTCGACCCACTCGACCTCTGCACCCGTCGAGGCGGCCATCTCACCGATGCCGTGGCCAAAGACCCCCGTGCTGACCGCCAGGACCCGATCACCCGGCACGATGCAGCTCCTCAGCGCGCTCCAAAGGGCCAGCATGCCCTCTCCGGTCATGATGGCCAGTTTGCTCCTGGTGCCCAGGATGGCCCGCAGCGCTTCCTGCACCTGTCCATACAGCTCTAAGTACTCTGACTCCAAGTCCGCGGAGCCGTAGTCGACCAGGTACACCTGTCGCACCACCTCGGGGACCCGGGTGGGCCCGGGGACGAGGGGAATCTCATATGTCACCATATCAGCCTCCTTGTGACCGGCTAAGCTACAGATCTACCGAAAGAACACCTATACAAAGCCTAGCATAATGGTCGGTCTTGTCAATGCAGGTGAACCATCGGGTGTGTCCACCCAGAATCGCAGCAAACCCCACCGCCGTCATTCCGAGAATATCCATGGTGCGCGTGGGGCACCACCCTGAACCGAAGAAAGCGCGCCGGGCCTGCGAGGCTGTGCTGCCGTGTCCCCTCTCCCCGCGGGGGAGAGGGTTAGGGTGAGGGGGCGTCTCGCTACCACGGTCGTCTTCGCCTAAGACCTGACTCTGACACAGCGAATGCGCCTTCTTAGTAGCAGAGTGAGGAGTCTTCGTCGCGGCCGTCTTCCCTCTCCCCCTCCGGATGGACAGGAAATAGTCGCGCTGCGACGGGGAGCTGGCAGGCGTTTCCCCCTCCCCCCGGGTGGATAGGAAGTAGTCGCACTGCGACGGGGAGCTGGCAAGTGTTTCCCCTCTCCCCCTGGGGGGAGAGGGTTAGGGTGAGGGGGCCTTCACCACGACTCGTCAAGCGTCCACCAGTATGGCCCTGAAGGCCCATCTTACCTGCCCCTGCTACCCTTACCCGGCCAATGCTGTATACTATTCGCAACGCCCGCGCCGACCCGTCGCGTGCTCGACAGCGGCACAACCGCCATAGACCCACGTCCTTTTCACTGCAGAGGGAGGCACTATGCATAAGATCATTGGCATTCTGGGTGGGATGAGCCCCGAATCCACCGTCGCATACTACCAGTACATCACCCGCACCTATACCGAGCGCCACGGCGATTTCGGCTACCCCGAGATATTGATCTACAGTGTGAGTTTCCAGACCTACGTCGACTGGCCCCGACAGGGCCGCTGGGACCTCGTAGCGCTCGGTCTCAGCCAGGCGGCTCGCGTGCTGCAGGATGCCGGTGCCGAAGTTCTGCTCATCGCTACCAACACCATGCACATCGTCTTCGACCAGGTGGCCGCCAGCGTCGACGTGCCAATGCTCAGTCTCCTGGACGCCGTGGCTGCTGAGGTGCGTCGGCGCGACATCGAGACCGTTGGCTTGCTCGGCACCGCCTCAACCATGGAGCACACCTTCTACCCGGAAGCCCTGGCGGAGAAAGGGATCGCCGTCCTCGTTCCGAAGCGGGAGGACCGCCGGCTCGTCCATGACTTCATCTACCAGGAGCTGGTCGCCGGCCTCGTCCGGAATCCATCCCGTGACGCCTTCATCCGCATCATCGATGAGCTGAAGGCCCGCGGTGCCCAGGGCGTCATCCTCGGCTGTACGGAGATCCCGCTCTTGGTCACCCAGGAGGATGCCCCATTGCCATTGTTCGATACGACCACGATTCACGCCGATGCAGCCCTCCGGCACGCCGTCCAGACCTAACCGAGTGGCGCAAGACGGACTGCACATAACCCTACGCTTGACATATGCGCGTGATCCATTATAAACTCGCGAACGTGTGCCAATCTTGTGAAAGGGGCGGTTACGTTCGATATGATCACGTCAAAATTGCTGAGGGTCGCCGCTTTGCTGGCGATGGTGATTGTTCCGTCTTATGCGCATCCTGCCGTAGCTGGGGTTGCTGAGTCCCAGGATGCGCCCCGTCTTTCGCTCTACTGGAGACCCGTCGTACGGCGTTGGGATCACCTCGTCGTGGAGTACGCCGACCGACGCCGCCTGGATCCCGATCTGGTGGCCTCGGTCATCTGGAAGGAATCGCGGGGAGATCCGACGGCAGTGGGTCCCACCGGCGCCATCGGGCTCATGTGCGTAAAACCCTTCGCCTGGCGCCCGAGTGCAGCGGAGCTCGAGAATCCCTGGACGAACGTAGCGTCAGGGACCGGAATCATGCAGCAGGTCATCGAAGACGGGAACGGCGACGTCTACTACGCCCTGGCCGCCTACAACGGCGGCTGGGACAAGATCCACCGGCCTTGGACGCGAGCCTACGCCGCCGACGTGCTGGGGGAGTACGTGCGCGCTGTCGCTGTCCGGCAGGGACTCGCCTCCGACGGTGACTGGTTCGCCATCTTGGCTGTCGAAGGGCTGCCGGATCGCAGGACCGTTACGGTCCTCGGGCCCCATCACCGCCTGACCAGGTACACGGATCGCCCCCTGGGGGCCGATATTCCATCGGCACCCGTCGCTCAGGCGCCCGACGCCACCGTGGCGACTTTCTCGGGCCCCCGAGGTCTTGAGGCACAGGTGAACCTGTGGATCGTGGAGGAAGGCAGCCCTTAGGCTTGGGCTGTCACCCTGTGTCCCCCCGCTCTATTCGTCATATCGTGGCGTTGCGTTCTCCTCAATCTCCTCTACCGGCCGGCGCTGCCGGGCACCACGTGCTGTCCGGTCCCGGTAATTACCCTGTCGGCGTGAGGGCCGCCTTGCCAGCAGCCGGATTAGATGTATCATGGGGTCGTGCGACAACCGTTCGAGAGTAAGCCGAAGCCTAGGAGCGTGAACGAGACTTCCCCGGATGCCGACGAACCACCGGCCCGGCTCGCGGTAGGCCCATCCGACGCAGCCGCCGTGCCTGGGGGTGTGGTTCCCCGTCGTCACGAGTTGCTTCAGAACCGCAGTTTCGCGCTGCTGTGGGGCGGCCAGCTGGTCTCTATGATCGGGCTCCAATGCCTCATTGTCGCCGGCATCACTCTCATTGCCGACGTATCTCATTCTCCCCTGGCCCTGCTGATCCCGGCCCTCTGTGTGACGGCGCCTCAGGTAGTTCTCGGACTCATGGGGGGTGTGATCGCTGATCGGCTCAGCCGCAAGCGCGTCATGATCATCTCCGACCTCGCCCGCGCGCTCATCGTCCTGACGCTCCTCCTCGTCACCACCCCGGGGCAGATTTGGATCCTATACGCCGCGGCGGCTGGTCTGGCTCTCGCCGGTGCCTTCTTCGACCCGGCGCGGAATGCCAGCTTGCCCAGGCTCGTACCCGATCATTCTCTCATCGCGGCCAATGGTCTGATCCAGAGCAGCCACGTCATCGCTCTCATCCTTGGCCCCGTCATCGGGGGCTTCGCTTTGGAGCTCTGGCAACCGTCGGCCTTCCTTCTTGCCAGTGGCGCCTTTGTCGTCTCTGCGGCGGCCGTCACCTTGATGAGGATTCCGCCCAATGGTCGAGTTGCAGCTGAGGCCGGGCAGACCAACCTCTTCCGCGATGTCCGCGACGGCCTGGCTTTCATCCGCCGCAGCCGCGTGTTGCGGCGTGTGCTGGCGGTCACCGCTGTGGCAACGTTGGGGGCCGGCGCGGTGCTGCTCCTCGCCATCCCCCATCTGAAGACCACGGTCGGGGCCGGCGGCCTCCAATACGGGATTGCCATGAGCGCGCTCGGCCTCGGCTCCCTCCTGGGATGCGGTCTGGTGACTCGACTGGGCCAGGGGGTTGCGGCCACGACCATGGTCGGTGGAATGCTGATTCTCGCCGGTGCCGCCATCGTGGCCTTCGCCTACGCGCCGGGCTACGCCGTGGTTCTCGCCAGTGTGGCCCTTATCGGGATGTGTCTCGTCGTTGCTCGCGGTACCCTAGATGCCCTCACTCAGACCGTCGCCCCTGATGAGATGCGCGGCCGCGTCCAATCCGCTGTCCACATCCTGATTGTCTCATCGGCAGCTGCGGCGGCGGGGTTCGCCGCCGTGCTAGGCTCGCTGGTCCCGCCCGAGATCGTCTTCGTGGCAGCCGCAGCGACCACCACCGCCGCCGGCTTGGCGGCTCTGCTGGCGCTCCGTGAGGCGGCGGACGCGTTGCGCACGGTGGTAGCTCAGCCATCCTGAATCGCTGTCACACCACCCACCCCTCCGGCACTGGGTGGTGGTCTAAGGCTCTGCTACTCGAAACTGGAGCGAGGGTATGCCCGACCGACCCACCAGATCCTCGATAGCCGGAAGGACCGAGCGAGCCTGGAAACCATACACCATCTCCAGCAGCGACGGTTGTATCCTCAACTCGATCACCCGGGGCTCGTCTTCGATATTCCCCAACTCTGCCGCCTTTTCGATGGCGGCTTGCCGCGTTCCCACGCTGTCCACCAGTCCCAGCTCCTTGGCCTGCTGGCCCGTGTAGATCCGCCCGTCGGCCAGCTCGCGCACGGTATCCCGCGGCAGACCCCGCGCCTCAGCCACCACCTCCACGAAGCCATCGTAGACCTGGTCGAGGATCTCTCTCCACAGATCCTGTTCCTCTTCGGTCATATCCCGGAAAGGACTTCCGATGTCCTTCCTCGGACCGGAGGTGATCACCACCGCCTCCACGCCAACCTTCTCCATCAGTTCCTCGACGCTGAGGAACTGGCTGATCACCCCAATCGATCCGGTCAGCGTGTCCGGGTGCGCCATCACGTGGTCGCCGCCCAGCGCGATGTAGTACCCGCCTGAAGCGGCCGTCTCGTCCATCAATACCACCACTGGCTTCTCGAACGCTAGCAATGCGTTGTAGATCTCGTTCGATGCTACCACACTGCCGCCGGGGCTGTTTACCCGCACCACCACCGCCTTGACGGACGGGTTGACCTCCGCTTGCTCCAGCAGCGAGCGCACGCGCCTTGGCGTGATGCCCACAGTGATGAAGGTGTCCTCCTGACCGCCCGTAATGGCGCCCTCCAGCGAGATTATGGCCACCGCATCGCCATTGCGGAGGCCGGGCATCGGCGGCTGCGCAACCCGGCCCAGCGCGCCCAATGTGATCATCCCGGTCCCGATACAGGTGCAGACGGGCAGAGCGAAACCCAGTACGAAAGCCAGAAACACCCAGAGAATCGGTCGGTCCTTCATCTACCCCTCCTGACTGACGAGGCGCAGAAAGCGCCTCTTGCCGATCTGTAGCACCGCCTCTTCGTCGATGATCAGCTCGGTGTCGATGTCTTCTATTCTCTCGCCGTCCAATCGCACCGCCCCTTGCTGCACCAGACGCCGGGCCTGGCTCTTGCTCGGTGTCAGTTCAGCGGCGGCGATCACGTCCACCACGTTCTCTGGCCCTCTCAGCTCATATATCGGCATCTCCTCCGGGAGTTTTCGCCGCTGGTGCACCCGCTCGAAGCGGGCAGCGGCCCGGTCCGCAGCCTCGTCGCCGTCGAATATCGATACGATCTCCCACGCCAGCTGCTTCTTCACCTCCATCGGGTGCGTCTTCCCCGCCCCCATGTCGTCGAAGACATCCTCGATGCGCTCCGGTGCCCAGCGCGTCAGCAGCTCGAACCAGTTGCGCATCGCTGCGTCGGGGATCGACATCGTCTTCCCGTACTTGACGTTGGCCGGCTCGTTGACCCCTACGTAGTTGCCCGTGCTCTTCGACATCCGGAGCACCCCGTCGGTGCCCACCAGGATGGGGAACGTGAGACACACCTGCGGTTGCTGATCGAACGCCGTCTGCAGCTTCCGGCCCGCCATCAGGTTGAAGAGCTGGTCGGTACCGCCGATCTGCACGTCGGTCCTGAGGGCCACGGCGTCGTACCCTTGCATCAGAGCGTACAGGAACTCGTGTACCCAGATGGCGTCACCTTTCTGGCGCCTCAGGACGAACTTCTCCCGCGCTAGGAACTGCTGGAC
>SKQX01000024.1 GCA_007118795.1 Thermoflexales bacterium
CCTCCCGGTCGGCGTCCCGCAGTTGGATCACGGTCTCGATGGGATCAAACTGGACAAGGTCCCGGTAGCGCATCAGGAATCCTTTCTCACGGTTCAAGCGGCACGATGGGTACCGTCGGCTTGCGCCAGATACGATAGTGGCCGTGCTCCGGAACTGCATAGGAGAGCACCTCGTCCTGGTACGTCCCGGGCCAGGTCACGACCAGCCGCGTCAGACGACCGACGTGGCAGAACAACTTCAGAGGATCTAGATCGAATGTGGGATGGAAGAGCAAGTCGATCTCAGTGCATAGCACTGGGCCCGGTGCTGAGTCGCCCAGACGAGTCGTGAACCAGCGGTTGGCAACGAGGGAGCGGTGTCGGGATGTCTCAGAGAGCAGCACGGCACTGAGCTCGGTACCCACCGATAGGTGCGGCCAGCCGTAGATGGAGAGCAATTCGTGAGCGGCATGGGCAAGACGGCCGACGTCGCGGTGTACGCAGAGCAGACACGGCTGGGATGTGGGTCGAAATCGCTCTACCTCTTCAAGCACGAGGGTTCTCCTGACTCTGGACTGTCTGAGTGTTCCGTTCATCGCGGTTCTCACGGCGCCTCGATGCCGCCGGCACACGAGCCCTGCCTCCACATCGCAATAGGCCCGCGACATCCTTCAATCTTGACGGCAAGCGGGCCTTTGCTACTACGTCGTCACGAGGGCGGCGCTGCCACCTTGGTCATATCTCGGGCTCTGAGAAGGCACCGATGTCTGCGTGTCTCGAGTATACATTAGCTGTTGAACCACGCAAGCAGGGTCAAGTTAGGTGTGGTGAGGAGATGAGTGTTGTTCAACGGCTTGTCGTTCCATCGCGCCCTGCGTGGTCTATACTCCCATTCTACCACAGTGGGTCATCTGACTCAATGGTCAACTGAGACCCATGATCAGGTATGTGAACGGTTCGCAGCAGGCCCGTGTTTTCGGGTCATGCTTCGGAGCTGCGGAGATTCGAGTTTGAGGGGCTGCAGGTGCTTGTCCCGAGCCTATTCGGCCTGTCGCCTGGACCACCGTATGCGTCGCCTGAGAGATGGACTGAGGACCAGTTCTTCAGACGCTTAGGTCTCAGTCTTGAAGCCCACCTCGTGGACGCGACAAGAACTCTCTATGAATGGGCGAAGCTCCCTTCCGTAGCATTATGGATGAGTGAACACGATGAGTTGACATTATGCCCGTCCGTGTTATGATCGCCGGTCATACAACCGAATATCACGCGATAAGTTCACCCTTATCAAGAGAGGTGGAGGGACCGGCCCTATGAAGCCTCGGCAACCGGCTCTGATGGAGATCTCCATCAGGTCCAGGTGCCAAGTCCGGCAGACCCCCAGCGGGATCTGAAAGATGAGCGTGCGGTTAGCCTCTTCAATCGTCATCCAACGTGATCCGCTGAAGAGGTTTTTTCGTTCCTTGGCCTCCGTCTCCCCTCTTGATGAGCCAGACCGATCCGTGAGACAGCAGCTGCAGAGGAGAGTTCCCATGGCTCATCAGTGCTCGACAGTAGCCGTTCATGGCGGCGAGGAGAGGCGCAAACCGTATGGTGCGCTTACCACCCCCATCGTTCAGACTTCGACCTATACCTTCGCCAGCACCAGCGAGATTCTCGACTTCATGCGGCGCAAGGAGCGCGGTGACCTCCCCGTTCGGGACGAATACGGCCGCTACACCAACCCCACGCAGACCACGGCCGAGCGGAAGATCGCCGCGCTGGAGGGCGGTGCGCGGGCCCTGCTCTTCGCCAGCGGGATGAATGCCATCACGACGACCTTGCTCACGCTTCTGTCCAGCGGCGACCACATGGTGATGGTCGAGGGCGCTTACCGACGTACCATCGAGTTCGCCCGCGAACTCTTGCCACGTTGGGGTGTCGAGACCACTTTCGTGCCGATCGACGACCCCGATGCTCTGAAAGAGGCGGTGCGCGGCAATACCCGGGTCATTATGTCGGAGACGCCAACCAATCCCTATCTGCGGGTGATGGATCTCTCGCACATGGTCGAGATCGCGCGTGGGCACGGCATCACCACGCTCATCGACAGCACCTTTGCCACGCCCTTCAACCTGCGCCCTCTGGAACACGGTCTCGACCTGGTCATCCACAGCGCGACGAAGTACCTGGGCGGTCACAACGACCTGCTGGCCGGGGCCGTCGTCGGGGCGGAGGAGTTGGTGCAGAAGATCGAAGCCACCCGTGGGGTGCTGGGAGGCATGAGCAACCCCAATGACGCCTATCTGCTCATCCGCGGCATCAAGACCCTTGATCTCCGTGTGCGGCGGCATAACGAAAACGGGCAGTTTGTGGCGGAGTTTCTGGCCGCGCACCCGATGGTGAGTCGAGTTCATTACCCCGGCCTTGTCAGCCATCCTGACCATCACATCGCCCGGCGGCAGATGAAGGGCTTCGGTGGCGTCGTCAGCTTCGAGATCGAGGGGGACATGGAACGCACGGGCCGCTTCATCGACCGCTTGGGCCTTCCGTACGTCGGCCCGACGCTGGGCGGTGTGGAGAGCGTCATCCAACAGATGGCCGCGCTCTTCTCGCTTCATCGCGAGGACCGCGAAGAGGCTGGCATCAGGGAGAATCTCGTGCGTTACGCTTTGGGGATCGAGGACGCTGACGATATCGTCGCTGATCTCGACCAGGCACTGGCCGGGATATGACGAGGGGGGAGAGGACAGAGATGATCATCCACAAGTTTGGGGGCACCTCCGTGGGGAACGCCGCGCGATTATCGGGCGTCGCGGATATCGTGTGTGAGCGTCAGAGAGGATTCGATGGGACGGTGGAGGCCGCCAACGTCATCGTGGTGTCAGCGGCGGAAGGCGTGACCGACCTGCTGATCGCTGGTGCGCGCGCGGCGGCCGAAGGCGAGGACACCGTCTACCGGCAGATCAAGGCCGAGTTGCTGGCTCGACATCTGGAGATTGTCGACGTCCTCCTGGAGGACAGTCGAGAGCGACTCAGCGTCGGAGGGCTGATAGAGGACCGCCTGCACGAACTGGGGCGGCTCTACCGCAGCATCGCCGTGTTAGGCGAGCTGACGGCCCGCGGCGGTGATGCGGTGGCTTCCTTTGGAGAGCACCTCTCCGTCCACATCCTCGCCGCTGTCCTGCGGGAGCGCGGCGCTCGTGCTCGGGCCATCAGCTCGACCGAGTTGATCGTCACCGATGACCACTTCGGTGCCGCATCTCCGCTGATGGAGCTAACGCGCCGCAATCTAGGGCAGCGGATCGACCCATTGCTCGAGCGCGGTGTCCTCCCGGTCGTCACGGGTTACGTCGGGGCCACCGAGGACGGTGCCACCACGACCCTGGGGCGGGGCGGCAGCGACTTCGCTGCTGCGGTGATCGGCGTCGGTCTCGACGCCGACGAGATCTGGATCTGGAGCGACGTGGATGGTATCCTGACCGCCGATCCCAATATTGTGCCCCAGGCGCGCACCTTGACCGAGCTATCCTATACCGAGGCCTCAGAGCTGGCCTACGTCGGCGCCGAGGTCCTCCATCCCAGGACTATTCGCCCGCTGGTCCGCCGCGGCATTCCGTTGCGTATCGTGAACAGCTTCAACCCCACACACCCAGGTACCGCAATCGTCGAGCGCCCTACGGCGGGCCGCGCGGTGCTGCCGGCCATTATCTCGGCCACTGGCCTGAGCATGATCGCGGTAGGCAGCCAGGATGATTCCTGGACCCTCGATCTAGCGGCTCGCGCGCTCCGGGAGCTCAGCCAGGTGGGGCTGGAGGTGTTGATGTTCTCCCAGTCCCTCTCGGAGCACAACCTGAACCTGGTGGTCCGTGAGAGCGATCAGGACCACTGTCTGAAGATCCTCAGTCGCGAGTTCAAGGATTGTCACGTAGAGGACGCGTTCCGTCTGGGCGTCCAGGAGAAGGTGGCCACCATCTCGGTGGTGGCTTTGCCCGGATGGAACGGTGGGCCGAACGGCATCGTCTCTCGGGCCTTCTCCGCCCTGGGGGAACGCCAGACTCGCGTCATCGCCGTGGCCCAGGCAGGGACGGAACGGAGCGTCTCCTTCTGCATTCCGGAGGATCAGCTCACCGATGCCGTGGTCTTCCTCCACCGCAAGCTGGGTCTCGGAGATGGGCCTCTGGCGGGTGCGCAGCCTGCCGTCGGCCCGCTGGGGAATGATGCAGCGGCGCCAGCGCCGTATCTCGGTTGACCAACACTGCGGTCCCGAATCACGGCCGATGCTGGATAACGATGATAGCCTACCGACCATAGCGTGCCACCGGCGGTGTACTCGGCCAGGTAAAGGGCACGACAACTTCGCCAAAGGGCAGTCTCAAGGACCTTAGAGTCGGCGGTCTGCCGGGCCCTTGCGTCACCATTCTACCAGGGTCCGCAGATACGAGGGCCTTTGCCAGACCCCACCTTCTTCCAGCAGAGCCTTGGGTTGGGAGAAGGACCTTGACAGTTCAGCGTGTTGGTGTACTAATGGCCGTCCCTCAGACCCCAGTTCAAACGCGGCGTGGCTGGATCGGTTAGAACACATATGGGGAGATCGAGACATGTGGACAACGAGAAACTGGCCCTGGTGGGGGGACGGCTCCTGGACGGAACTGGCGGCGAGCCGGTTCCTCACGCGGTCATCGTGATCGATGGGCCACAGATCACGGCGATCGGTGCGGCCGGGGAGATCGATGTGCCCGGGGACTGCTCGGTGATGGACTGCCACGGCAGTACGATCATGCCCGGGGTGATGGACTGTCACTGCCACCGGGAGGGGACGCGATCATCATAGACGTCAGTCGTCCCCTGCTGCTCGATCCGTCTCCACGAGGCGTTGTGCTCAAAGCGCGCGGTCACCACTTGCTGGACCACCGGCAGCAGATAGGCCGAAAATGCAGCAGGAAGCTCGGCAGGATCGAGACGGTGCGCGGGCAGGCCTTGCAGAGCCAGCGCCTAATCCGAATCAGGTAATCCCTCCACCGATCCAGCGCCATGCGCGAGTAGAAGCCGTGTCCGATGAACGAGTCGACAGCGGGGCCAAGGCCCTGGGCAGTGCGGGTCACTGCGTGGACCCGGGCACTTCCGCGGGCGGGGAATGTCGAGTTCCTCAACGTGATCCTGGTAGTACTCGACAGTATACTGAAAATCGTGTACAATGGGCATCCTCGTATGGCGGGCTTGACCCAAAGCGTGCGGTGAGGCAGAGGCTTTGGGCCAAGCCCCTCCTTTCTCAAGATGAGGGGAGCATACCAGCCTCTGCGGTCCACGCAATAAGGTCGCCCTATTTGGACGGCCCCTCCGGCGGCGGTCGTGGATGCCACCGATCTACTCAGCCCCAATACCTCATATTGCTGTCAAAGAATCCGGCCCCCTACAGAATGTGGCCGATAACACCGCTGACGCGCCGGCACCGCAGGATCGGCGAACTGGAGAGGTGCATTTCCAACTCCTGTCGGACGATGGTTATGTCGAAGAGACCGCCTTTGTCGATGGTGCGCATGAGGAATCGGATCGCCTAGATGTGTCTAACGGGGGTAACACAGATGGATATCAACATACGCAGGTTGACACCAGACCTGGTGGAAGATTATGTGCACTTTTTTGACACGACGCCACATGCCACCAATAGAGATGACCATAAATGCTATTGTGTGTGGTGGTGCAATGATGACTATGCAGGTAGAGATTTTGACGAAGATTTTGCATCGCGAGAGAAGAGAAGGAATCTCGCCATCCAATATGTCAAGGGTGGTAACATACAGGGCTATCTTGCCTATTGTGATGATGAGGTCGTAGGATGGTGCAATGCCAACACGAAATCGGATTGCCTGTATTGCTACTGCTGGCGGCGGTTTATGGGTGCCATACCTACAGAGGACCCCGCCCAGGGCATAAAGGTGAAAGCCGTATTCTGCTTTGCGATTGCACCGAAGATGAGAAGAAAGGGTATTGCTAAGCGACTCCTGGAACGTGTCTGTCAAGATGCGGCTCAGGACGGTTTCGTTTATGTGGAAGCATATCCAATGAAAGAGTTCATTGATGAAGCCGAGGACTACATGGGGCCTATCGAACTGTACAGAGAAAGCGGTTTTGCCGTGTACTATGAAACAGAGCAAAAGCTGGTCATGAGAAAGCAGCTCAGATGAAGTCGATGGTGGTGGATAACCCAGACGAAGCCATAGGTGAAATCGTGGGTGGGAGATGGGGAGACAAGTCTTCGGTGGCCGGAACCGAGTTCACCCTTGTGGCAACTGATCTCGCAGGAAGGGTCAGCGCGGGCATCCCCCTGGAGCAGCGAGGGGCCCACTTCAATCTTATCGATGCTGAGCTACGGTACGGCTTAGGTCCTACAGCGGCACATCGGCTATCAGAGCTTCCTGGGCGGCCCAGGAGCGCTCACGGTCGGATTGTTTCTGGTAGAGGCGATCGAGATTCCTCGTCGCTGGCGCTCCTACTGAGAAAGCGTATTCGGTGTGTGACGGTTGAGTTGGAAGCGAAGACGATAGTGCTGACGATGACGCCCCCTCACGGCCCGGCAGCGCCGGGCTGGCCCTCTTGAGGGGAGAGGGGACACGGCGGCGCAGCCCCGCGGGCCCGGCGCTTTCTTCGGTTCAGAGTGGTGCGCGGTTTGAACGTCCAAGCTGGGCACCATGGGTGTTCTCGGAATGACAAATACGATTGGCGAACTGTACTTCGGGGGACCTTTCCAGTGGCCTCGTAGAGGCACTACGCCGCTGCTGGAGGGCATCAGAGCTGGGGTATAGGGCTTGGGCGGCAGAGATAGGGCAGGAGAGGGGCGCCGGTCCAGCTCGGCAGAGTCGGCGAGCAGGATGGCGGCAGGGCGTCAGGCGGCGTTTCGTGCGCGGGCGACGCGGGTCACAGACCCGCTGAGAGCTGGGGGATGAGAGCTAGGGCACGTAGACCCGCTGAGAGTGGGAATCTCGTCTCACGGCCCTACTAGCTCGCCGGCCCGTCATCCAACACCCTTACGCTTCCCAGGGAGCTGTGGGGGATCGCCCTGTCACAAATCGATGCCTGGCCGAACAACCGCGAGCAACTTCTGATGGCACTCAGGCACTGCGAGGGCAATGCCCAGAACACCTGCTCCTGATTGGTACGAATGGGCCATTGACGGGCCGCTCGTGGATGATATAATCAGAAAGAGCTGGGGAGTGGCCATCGGGCGCGATCTCTAGTCCATCTTCACCTCACACCCTCCGCCTGTGCCCACCAGTTGAGAGTCAACCGATGGATCTGCATCGCTCCTCTGCTCTGTTACCAGGAGTGGCACCGAGGACCCAAAGAGTGTGCACGCCAGTGGTCGCGATACGAACAGCAGAGTGTAGGATCTGTGCCCCGTCTGCTGATGGCGCACAAAGGCATACGCGTGGAACCGGCGAATCCCAGACGGGAGGGCTACGAATCGAAACGGTAGGCTAGTTCGCAATTGGAGGGTAGA
>SKQX01000277.1 GCA_007118795.1 Thermoflexales bacterium
CTGCAAGTCCTGAAGGAAGCTTACCGCGTCGCCGGGCAGTTGCCACCGGAAGAACGGTACAATCTGGCGGAGCAGATGCGCCGCGGAGCCACCAGCGCCGTGCTGAATGTTACAGAGGGTTACGGTCGCTATCACTACCTGGATAGCCTGCGCTTCTACTACATCGCCCGGGGCTCCCTCAACGAGGTGCTCAGCAGCTTTGTGGTGTGCGAAGAGATGGGCTACACGAGAGGAGAACTGTCTTGCCAGCGGGAGCTGTGTCATTCGGCGCTGCGCTCCCTCAACGGGTACATTCGTTATGTGCGGGGGCAGAGGCAGGGTTTCCAGGAGTATGGGGAGAAGGCGGGGGGGTGGTAGATTGGTGGGTTGGTGGATTGGTAAGGTGGTAGACGAGTAGATTGGCAAACAGGAGTTCTGGTGCGTTGGGACGCGAGTAGCTCAGGGGGTTGTTGGGTGGATCGCTACCTGGAGGGGCGGGTGGCTTGGTGGGTTCACTGGCAAGGTCGTAAGTGTTCAGCAGTTGCGTGGGTCAGCCGGCTGTTGCGATGACAGGATGCGGGGCGGTGGCACGGCACGTTAGCACGTTGGCGGTTCAGTGTGCTGGCGAGTTGCAGACAGCAGCACCCTCCCCACCCCCCATCGCCCAAGGACCAGTCTACCACCTTGCCAATTTCCCAATTTCCCAAAGTACCAATCTACCGATACACCGACATACGACATAGGAGGAAAACAATGGGGGAATGGCAGAATATCCGAACGGAGACTGAAGACCGCATTGCGCTGTTGACGATCGATCATCCGCCGGTCAACTCCTTCAACAAGCAAGTGATCACGGAGTTGGACGAGGCCATGGACGAGCTGCTGGGCGACGACGAGGTCAAGGCCATCGTCGTCACCGGGGGCGGAACCAATGCCTTTGTGGCGGGGGCGGACATTCCGGAGATCCAGGAGTTGCTCGAGACCCCCGGTGAAGAGTATGGGGAAGCCCGCGAGTTCATCGAGCGGGGACAGCAGGTCAATCTCAAGATCGAGAGAGCGACCAAGCCGGTCATCGCAGCCATCAATGGCTTCTGCCTGGGCGGCGGTCTGGAGTTGGCGATGGCCTGCCACATGCGCATCTGTTCGGACCGGGCCCGGCTGGGGCAGCCGGAGATCAACCTGGGGCTGATCCCGGGGTGGGGCGGGACGCAACGATTGGCGCGTATCGTGGGCAAGGGCAAAGCCCTGGAGATGATCCTCACGGGGGATATGATCACGGCGCAGGAGGCCTATCGCGTGGGGCTGGTGAACAGGGTCGTACCGGCCGGCGCCATCCTGAAGGAGGCTCGCGGGCTGGCCCGGAAGATCGTGTCCAAGTCGATGTTCCCCATCGCGGCCACGCTGCGCGCGGTGACAGAAGGGCTGGAGGTCGGCATCGAGGAGGGCCTTGCCATCGAGGGAGAGCAGTTTGTGAACCTGGCGGACACCGAGGATATCCGAGAGGGGATCAGCGCCTTCCTGGAGAAGCGGCAGCCGCAGTTTGAGGATCGGTAGAGGGGATTGGTAGGTTGGGAAATTGGTAGATTGGTGGATTGGGAGGGTGGTAGATTCGTAGACTGGGACACTGGGAGGTGGGGCTGGGGGCCAGATTCGCACAGAGCGGCGGCTGGGATGGCTTACGCTGTGGCATCGCCGTCCCTCTCCCGGTGATGGCGGTCTCCTGCCGGGTGCGGGACTTGTGCTGAGGGGCTGGCCGGCATGGGTGGTGGTGTGCTTAACGGAAGGGCGCGGGGCCACCGGGGGTGGGTCGATGGGGTCTCCATACAAACCACGTGAATGACTCGTAACGAGTTGGGCTGAGCCAGTGGCAGGAGGGTGGTGATGGATTTTGCTCTCAGTGAAGAACAGAAGATGTTCCGCGCTATGTTCGAGGACTTCTCCAAGAAGGAGATCGCGCCCGTGGCGGAGGCATTGGACCACGAGGAGACGCTCCCCCTGACGATCCTGGAGAAGGCGGGGCGGCAGGGCTTTCTGGGGGCTACGCTTCCCGAGGAACATCTGGGTGCCGACCTGGATTTCGTCAGCTATGCCCTGCTGATGGAGGCCCTGGGCCGAGACTGCATGTCGGTGGCCGTCTCCCTGGGCACTCACGTGAGCCTGGTGGCGATGTCGATCCTCCGACACGGGAGCGAGGCTCAGAAGGAGGCCTACCTCGGCATACTGGCAGCGGGCGGCGACGGGGGCCGGGACGTCCGCCTGGGGGCCTTTGCCCTTACCGAGCCGGATGCCGGCAGTGACACGTCGAGGCTTCAGACGCGAGCTGGGATGGACGGAGAGGAGTACGTGATCGACGGCGTCAAGACCTGGGTGGCCAACGGCGAGATGACGGGTCTGTTCCTCGTCTTCGCCGAGGCGCCGGGGGGTATGACGGCGTTCCTGATTCCCGCAGACACCGACGGGGTGACGGTGGGGTACCGCGAGCCCACGCTGGGCCTGCGCAACGTTCCGTTCAACACGGTCTACCTGGAGGGCTGTTGCGTGCCGGCTGCCAACCGGTTGGGTGAAGAGGGGGACGGGCGGGAGATCGCGGAAGCAGCGGGAGAGCGCATGGCGGTGACGCTGGGCGCGGCGGCCCTGGGGGTGGTGGAGGACAGCCTGGAGGTGGCAGCCCAATTCGCCACCGAGCGGGTCCAGTTTGGAGTTCCCATCGCCGAGAAGCAGGCCATCCAGAACCTGATGGCGGAAAGCACGGTCGATGCGGAGGCACTGCGCCATCTGGTCTACCATGGTGCGTGGCAGGTGGATCGGGGCGGGGGCCTGGGCTCGGTGGGCTCCGTGGTGAAGGTATTCGCCGCCCGGGTGGCGCAACAGGTGACCAACCGCATGGTGCAAGTTATGGGCGGCTACGGCTATATGGAGGACTATCCGTTGGCCCGCAAGTACCGGGACGCGCGGGCCCTCGGTCTCATCGGAGGACCGACGGAACTGCACTATGTGCGGATCGCGGAGAGGGTCTTCGCAGGAAGGGACGTCGCCATCACGCCGTGAGGAGGGGGCCATGGATTTCACATTTTCTCGAGAAGCGAAGGCGCTGCGCCGGATGGTTCGGGCGTTTGTCGAGAAGGAGGTCGCTCCCATCGCGGCGGAGATTGACCGCGAGCACCGGGTCCCCCTGGGGGTGATGCGGAAACTCGGGAAGACCGGCCTGCTGGGGGTCTGCTTCCCGCAGGAGTACGGCGGCATGGGCGCGGGGGAGGTCGGTTACTGTATCCTGATGGAAGAGCTGGGGCGGGTCTGCACCTCGACAGCGACGAACGTAGGGGCGCACATCGGCATCGGTGCGATGGCGATTCACGTGGACGGTACGGAGGAGCAGAAGCTGAGGTACCTGGCGCCCCTGGCCCGAGGGGAGCAGTTTGCGGCCTTCGGACTGACGGAATCTAACGCCGGCTCTGATGCGGCCAACATCAGCACCCGAGCTGTGCGCGATGGGGATGAATGGGTGGTCAACGGTGGCAAGGTCTACATCACCAACGGCGGCTATGCGGATGTGGTCACTCTGATAGCCGTGACGGACCCGGCGCTGGGAGCTCGCGGTGGCGTGACCGCCTTCATCGTCGAGAGCGACTGGCCCGGATTCGAGGTGGCTCGAGAAGAGGACAAGATGGGCATTCGGGGCACGAGCACGGCCGAACTGGTCTTCGACGATCTTCGCGTTCCGCACGAGAACGTATTGGGGAAAGTCGGGGAGGGCTTTGTCACCTTCATGAAGGCGCTCGATATGGGGCGCTTGACCCTGGGCGCCGCCTGCCTGGGTGGAGCCCAAGCAGCGCTGGACTGGTCGGTCGCCTGGGCCAGGACCCGGGAGCAGTTCGGAACTCAGCTGGCTCAGAAGCAGTCGATCCAGTGGATGATCGCCGACCTGGCGACGGAGGTGGAGGCTCTGCGGAGCCTGGTCTACCGCGTGGCGTGGATGGTGGACACGGGGCAGCCCTTCACGGAGCTGGCCGCTATGTGCAAGCTGTACGGCTCGGAGGTGGCCTCACGAGCGGTCGACATGGCGGTGCAGATCCACGGGGGGCTGGGGTATTCCCGGGACTATCCCATCGAGCGAGCTTTCCGGGACGCCCGGATCGCCGAGATTTTTGAGGGTACCAATGAGATCCAGCGCATCGTCATCGCGTCGCGGATATTCCGCGAGCACGGCGTGCGGATCAGTCCCTGATGCGTCCGCCCCCGGATGGTCGCCGCGTTCTAGTGGGACCGGTGCCCCTTAGGTCGCGCGGCCCGTAGGAACGGAGGACTTCATGCGCATCCTGGTCATTCTACGACGAGTTCTGGACCCCGCTGGCCTCGTGGCCCATGCGCGTCTTCGCCGGCTCTTCATCAACCGCGAGGAGTACCTCATCGAGCCGGGTGATCACGCGGCTCTGGAAGCCGCGCTGCGCATCAAGGATGGCGGCGGTGCGGAGGTCGTGGTGGTGTCCGGTCAGCCCGAGCCCGATGATGACACGCTGCGTCGGGGGTTGGCCATGGGGGCCGATCGGGCAATCTATCTGTCCGGGGCGGGCTTCGCCGACGCCGACGATGGGGTGGCGGCCGAGGTGTTGAAGGCCACGGTTGAGCGGCTGGGAGGGGCGGACCTGGTTCTAGTTGGGATGACCAGATTGGACACAGGGCAGGCCCAGCTAGGGCCGCGGCTGGCGGGCGCGCTGGGATGGCCCCAGATCGTAGGAGCGTGGTCGGTGGAGATAGCTGACGGGCGGATCAGGGCGGTGCGCCGGGATGGAGACGACTACGTGATAGTCGAGACGGATCTCCCCGCCGTCGTGACGGTCCCGGCAAAGGCACTGGAGCCCCGCTACCCGGATGGGGCGCGTCTGATCAACGTCTACCGGGGGGAGGGTGGCATGGCCGAGGCGGTCCTCCAGTGGGATGTGGCCGACCTGATGGATCCGGAGGGACTGGTGCCCTTGCTGGAGGGCCGGGGGCGGGATTTCCCGCCGGAGCGGGAGCGGGGGGTTCGAGTCGAAGGCTCCATCGAGGAGGCGGCCCAAGCCGTGGCTGAAGCCCTGCGGGGGCGGCGGCCCGGGTAGCGAGGAGACACGGGGATGGATGCTTCCTATCTTGATCTGGTGATGGCGCAGCAGGAAGAGACCTTTAAGGATGCCGAGGGCGGCGGTGGGGTGTGGGTCGTCGCCGAATCAGCTGGAGGCGAGATCGCGCCTGTCACGCTGGAGGCCGTGGGCGTGGCGCGAACGCTGGCGGAGTCGCTGGGGGCGTACGTGTACGCCGCCCTGCTCGGCGACGGTGTCAGATTGCTGGCGGAGACCCTGTATCAAGCGGGTGTCGACGGCGTACGGGTTGCCGATCACCCGGGGTTATCACCCTTTGGTCTCGAGCCTCATCTGGGGATCCTGGTTGACCTGTTTGAGGCGGAGGGGCCGGAGATCGTCCTGTTTGGGGCGACGGAGATGGGGCGGGCCCTGGCGCCGCGGTTGGCCCAGCGTATGGGGGGGGGGCTGATCGAGCGCGGGACGAGGGTCAGCCTGGACCCAAGCAGTCGCACCGTGGAGGCGGCGGTCCCCATGTACGGGGGCGAGTATTTCGAGGTGCTGGCCTGCCCCGAGGCCCGACCCCAGGTGCTGACCATCGAGCCCGGCACATTCGCACGTCCCTTTATGGACCGGTATCGGAAGGGAGAGCCGACGATGCTGGATGTCGAGCCCGGGGAGCCAGCGGTGCGGGTCCTCGGGCCGGCCGAGGGATTCCGGCCGCCGGAGGTCGGTCTGTCGGAGGCGTCCGTCGTGGTGGCGGTCGGACGACAAGCGGGTGATCGGGCCCGGGTGGAGAGATTGGCAGAGATGCTCGGGGGACGGGTGGCCGGGGATCGGGGGGCTTGGGACGCAGGACTTGTCGAGGCGGACCAGGTGGTCGACGTCCGCGGGGTCAGGGTCTCGCCAGAAGTCTACCTGGCGGTGGGGATCCGGGGCGATACCTTTCACGATGCGGCGATGGCGGATTCGGCGTTCGTGGTAGCTATTCACGCGGATCCGGACGCGCCGATCTTTGAGAAGGCCGATCTGTGCGTGACGGCGGAGCCCGGGGAGGTGGTGCGGGCGCTTCTGACAGCCCTCGGTTAGGCCCGCGGGACGCCGGTGTTGCGCGGCACGGCCCCTGGGATGGGCAGCTACCCAGGGGCTTTCAGCTGCCTGGTGCTGGACAGGAGGAGGGGGACCGAGTATACTTGCGGGTCGTTGAAACCAACCAAGGGGGACGCTATTGGCGCGGTCTGAGATCTTCTATGAAACCATCATGGCACTGTGGCCGCTGAGCAGACTCCTCTATCGACTGGGGAACAGGCCGCTTTTGAGGGGGCTATCGCGGCCATTCTTCCGGGCGCTGAACAGCGAGGCGATCATCATCCCCGTGCACGAGACGATCTCGGAACCGGAGAGCGTGGTGCTGCCCTACCCGCTGCTGACGCCGCTGATTGAGGGTGTGGACACCCGCTTCTTGATGAGCGAGTGTATGTGTCGGCGGGGAGAGGGTTGCCAGGCTTTCCCACAGGACCTGGGGTGTCTTTTCCTGGGTCCCGGAACGATGCAGATCCGGCCCTCGAAGGGGCGTTGGGTGAGGGCGGAGGAGGCGATGGCGCACGTGGAACAGGCCATGGAGATCGGGCTGGTACCCCTGGTCGTCCACACCCCTTTCGACGGGCTGATGCTGGGGATCCCTTATCGGGAGATGGTGGGGATATGCTTCTGCTGTGAGTGCTGCTGTACGGTGCAGCAAGGGTTACGGCTGGGGCCGCCGGCGTTCTGGGATATCGTGGGGCGTCTGCCGGGGCTGGCGGTGGGGGTCACGGAAGAGTGTGTCCGCTGCGGAGCCTGTGAGGAGATCTGTCACGTGGGGGCCCTCCTGGCGTCCAACGGCCGCATGAAAGTCGACACCGCCCGCTGCAAGGCCTGCGGGCGGTGTGTGGGTGCGTGCCCGGTGGGGGCGATCCGGATGGAGATCCAAGACACCGAGGCCGCGGTGGATCAGTTTCTGAGCCGCATCGCTCGCCGGGCCGAGATCGGGCTGCGAAGCGGCATGCTGGCTCGGGAGGGTAGGTAGGCTAACATGGCATTCGAGTTGATCGTCTTCGATCTTGACAATACGCTCTACCCGCGCGGGAGCGGGGTTATGGAGGCCATCGGAGACCAGATCCAGGCCTGGGTGCGGAAGGAGCTGGATCTGAGTCCGCAGGCAGCGACCGAGGTGCGGCAGCGGTATCTGCGTCAGTACGGAACCACGATGGGCGGGCTGATAGCGGAGCAGGGCGTGGATATCGGCCGATATCTAAGCTTCGTGCACGACATTCCGGTGGAGGACTACCTGGAGCCCAATCCGGCCCTGGCGAGGATGCTGGCGGAGATTCCGCTGCGCAAAGTCATCTATACCAACGCCACGGTCGAGCACGGC
>SKQX01000201.1 GCA_007118795.1 Thermoflexales bacterium
ACCAGCTGGCTCGCCACCCGCCGGGAGAAACCAAGATGGACCGCGGCATCGGTGAGCGCCTCCATCACCATGAAGACGTACGTCGGCCCGGTGCCGCTGACGGCGGTGGCCATGTCCAGCATCTCCTCATCTTCCACGTAGATCTCCCGCCCCATCACCTCCAGGACCGCCCGGGCCTCCTCCCGTTGGCCCGGCGTCACGTGGGAAGAGGCTGTCCACACCGTCATCCCCTGCCCGATCTGCGCGGGCGTGTTGGGCATGGCGCGGACCACAGCCCGGTGTTGAAGTCCGGTGGCGATAGTCCCGATATTGACGCCGGCGACGATAGACAGCACCAATGCACCTGGGAAGATCAGACCCCTCAACTCCTCAAGCACCGTAGGCATGACCTGGGGCTTGACCGACAGCACCACCAGGTCAGCAGCCTCCACCGCCTCCCGGTTGTCCGTGCAGCCGATCACCCCGCAGCGCCGATGCAGTTCCTGAGCCCGCTCCAAGCGCGGTCCACTGGCACAGATATGGGCCGGGAGCGCACGCCTCTTATCCACCAGGACCTGGATCATGGCCTCGGCCATGGTGCCGCTCCCGACGAAAGCCAAAGCCTTGCCGTTCAGTAGCTCACTTCTTGGTGTCACCATCTCCTCCGTTCCAGTCAGACCGTCAGCTCGCGGCCGGTCCGTCTCCTGTAGCTGCGCAGTTTGCCTTCACCCTGGATGCCCCGTTGGCTGGGAAAGGTTTGCTCACCGAACCACCGGCGTCAGCCATCCGTGACGATCATCCACTGCGCCGCTGGTGATCCCAAAGAACTCTTCCTGCAGCCGCTCCGTGATGGGGCCACGACCCCCAGCGCCCACGGCGATACCATCTACGGAGCGGATGGGGGTGATCTCCGCGGCAGTGCCGGTGAAGAAGACCTCGTCGGCCATGTAGAGAACCTCCCTCGGCATCAGTTCTTCGCGCACCGAATAGCCGATATCCCCGGCCAACGTGGCGACACAGCGTCGCGTGATACCTTCCAGGATCGAGCACGCCAGCGGTGGGGTACAGAGGTCGCCATCGCTCACCACGAACAGATTCTCGCCGCTTCCTTCGCTCACGAAGCCGCTGGCATCCAGGGCGATCCCCTCCACATAGCCGTGGTCGACCGCCTCCATAGCGATGAACTGCGAGTTGATATACTGCCCACCCACCTTCGCCGCTGCCGGGAAGGTGTTCGGGGCCATCCGGCGCCACGAGCTCACCCCCGCGTCCACCCCCTGCTCGATCGCTTCCGGTCCCAGGTACCGCCCCCACTCCATCGTGATGATGGCCACCTCCACCGGGCAGGAGCGCGGATCGATGCCCAGGCTGTCGACACCTCGATAGACCACCGGCCGAATGTAACACGCCTGGTGACCATTCATCCGTGCCGTCTCAAGGATGGCCTGCGTGATCTCGTCCTTACCGCAGGGCATCTCCATCCGGCAGATCTTGGCCGAGTTGAAAAGGCGGTCGACGTGCGCGTGCAGGCAGAACACCGCCGGACCATCAGCGGTTTCATAAGCCCGGATGCCCTCGAACACGCTGGACCCATAGTGCAGCGCGTGCGCCGCTACGTGGACCTGCGCCTCATCCCACTTGACCAGCTCCCCATTCAACCAAATGAACTCACTCTTACTGATGGTCATACTCTCCCCCCTGAGTTGTCGATGATGAATGCCTTCGTGCGCAGAAAACGGAAAACCCCCCGGGCTTGGGGGGTCTGGCTACAATAACTCCTCGGCGCTACGCCTCGGCTATCCTGGCTCCCTCCCAGCCGCGATGATCTCGCCAACGGCGAGAATAGGCTTAACAGGGACGGGGCTAAGTAGGGTGATCAACGCTAGCTCCTGGCTCTTCCACTCGATAGGCTCGAGCAACGGCCTTCTTGACCTTCAATCATAGCACAAGCACCCCGCTTGTCAAACCGCCCGAGCAGCCGGTCATCCCGCGGAGCGCACGTACCCCTCAGCCCCCTCACCCCCAGTCTGCTATCGTGCGCCCACCCTCACCAGTTCAGCAATCTGCGGAAATCAGCGTCGATCTGCGTCCAATCCGGTGGTCACCGCAGCCAGACCAGCCCCAGCTTCTCCAGCGTCTCCGCAGTAAGCACGCCCGTCTGCACCTCCCACCCCATAGAACGGTAGTGGCCCTCCAGCGCTAACTCCAGTCAGTGCTTCCACACCATCCCGGTGCCGCGTCCACGATTGTGCTGACCACCGAGGATACTCATAGCTCCCTGAGGGCGTCAGCCAACACACGAACAGCGCGCCCGAACTCGACCAGGCATAGGCGCTCCTCTGGCGTGTGGTCCAACCCCGAATCGCCCGGCCCGTAGGCAGCGATGGGGCAACCCCAGGCGGGGCCGACGACATTCATGTCGGACGTTCCCGTCTTGACCTTGAAGCGCGGGTGCCCGCCAGCACGTCGCACAGCCCGCAACAGGGCACGTACCACACAACTGTTCTTCGCCGCTCGATAAGGCGGCTCCTGGTAAGGGAAGGTCACCCGGGCTTCGCCCGCCCATCCGAGCACCCGTTCCTTGAGTTTCACCACGTCGAGACCTGGCGGGATACGCATACCGACTTCCATCTCCACGGTCTCTGTCAGGCCGTCACCCCGGGTCTGGATCCCCTGGAGTCCGAGATCGAGTGTGTCGAATCGGGGTGGTCTTCTATCGCCATTCCGCTCCGCAGTGTGTGACGCCAGCCGGTTCCAGAATCCGACCGCCTCCTCCGCGGGAGGGGTCCGGTCACCCGCACCGTGACCGGCGGCTGTGGTCAGATGGTAGTCAATGCGCAGTGTCCCCTTATACCCCAGCGTGATCCCATCCCAACCCCCCGGTTCGCCGATGATGACCGCGTCGGGTGGCGTCATCACGTCGGCCAGGTGGCGTGCCCCTCGGGAGCCCGCCTCCTCATCAACGGCTCCAACCACCAACACCCGGGTACCGTTCAGGTCATCGGCCGCCCGCGCTGCCGCCCATACAAAGGCGGCCAGGGGACCCTTCGCGTCAACGGCCCCTCGGCCGTACAGGAAACCGCCCTCTCTGCGAACGGGAATGTGGCCGGCGACCGTATCCATATGGCCTAACAACACGACGGTTCGTGCTGCTCGACGGTCCCCAAGCTCCCCAACGACGTTGCCGACGGCATCGCGATACGCCCGGAAACCCAGAACCGTCATCCGCTCCACGAGGTGGTTGGCGCAGGCGTCCTCCTCTCCCGAGACGCTGGGAATGGCAACTAACTCCTCAAGTAATCCAATCTCGTCCATCGGCACCGCCCAGATACCCCCTCTCTGGTCTCCGGTCCTTCCTGCAATCGGTAGCTGTTTAGTATGCTGTCGCCACCCGATCCAATCGCCGCCGCGCAGGCTCCAAGGCAACCGGGCTCGTCACATTGCGATCGAACGTTTATTACGTCGCCCGCTTGGGCAGTAACGGCACCCAGCGCGGCTGTCCTTGCCCGTGACCTCTCTCCTTCCCGTCCCCACCTGTCTGGAAACCCGAGCTCAGCGGCGCGCAGCTGCTGGCGTCCCCCCGCGGCTACCGCTCGCTAATGACAGCTGCCACCCGGGCCACCACCAGCTCTATCGCTTCCTCCTCGATGACCAAGGGCGGGAGAAAACGCATCACAGTTGATCCGGCCGAAAGGGCCAAGATGCCCACCCCGTCCACCGGGCGGGCCAGGGCCGCCAGGTAGGGAGCGGCGTGACTCTTCAGTTGCAGCCCCACCATCAGACCCATCCCTCGCACCTCCCGCACGAGTGGTGAATCGATCCGCCGCAGCCCGTCCATCAACTGGTTGCCCCGCAGGGCCGCCTGCTGGGCCAGGCCCTCAGACTCGATGATGTGGATGGTTGCCAGCGCCGCCGCACAGGCCAGGGCGTTGCCGCCGAACGTGGAACCGTGGGCCTGTACAGGAAGCTCACCCACGCGAGGCCCGAGCAGCGTCGCTCCCATGGGGACGCCGCCGGCCATAGCCTTGGCCAGGCACAATACGTCCGGCTCAAGCCCGTAGTGTTCGCTGGCGAACATGCGTCCCGTCCGCCCGAACCCTGTCTGCACCTCGTCGACGACCAGTAGGGCACCTCGCTCGCGGCAAAGCGTCTCAGCACGCTGCAAGTACTCGACGGGAACCGGGTTGACGCCCCCTTCGCCCTGCACGATCTCCACGATGACGGCCGCCGTGTTCTCGTCCACGGCCTCCTCCAGGGGCTGGATCCGCCCGCAAGGCACGAAGGTGAAACCCGGAACCAGCGGCTCAAAGGGACCACGATACGCCTTCTCCCAGGTTGCCGACAGCGCCCCCATGGTGCGTCCGTGGAACCCCCGCATGGTCGAGACCACCTTCGTCCGGCCCCGGCTGATCCGGGCGAACTTGAGGGCTGCCTCCACCGCCTCGGCTCCGGAGTTGCAGAGGTAGGCTCGCTCCAATCCCGACGGCCCAATGCGCACCAACTCACGCAACAAACGGGCCCGCTGGGGATTGTAGAAGCCGTTCGGCGCCGTCACCAGTCTTCCCGCCTGGCGGGCCAGCGTCTCGACGAGCACAGGGTGCGCGTGACCGATATTGGCGACACCGTGGCCGCTGGTGCAGTCGATGTACTCGGCACCCTCGACGTCCCAGACCCTGCTGCCCTCACCGCGCGTGAGGACGATCGGCTGCTTCCCGTAGACGCCACTGGTGTAACGATTCTCCAGAGCAACATAATCCTCCCCGGTCACGGCATTTGCCTCGGGAGTCATCGGAGCACAGCTCCTGTGCCAGCGCCGAACACACGCCTTCGCTGGATCGCAGGTGGGTGGGCGATCCGCTCCTGGTCTACACCCTTGGGCAACATTGACCTGTAGTTCCCTTCCATCAGCCACACGTCGGTCCAGCGTAGCCTGAGCCCGCCATAGTCTGACCGTTGCGGGTCCGGGACTAGCGGCTTCTTCCCCCCATCTGCCATCATCACGGTGAGTATCTCCCGGCTTTCCCGTCCCCGATGTCCACTGTTCCATCCCGCGGACAAGGTAACCAACCCGACGGTACAACCGAGCTTCCCTGCTTCCCGGCGGATTTCGCCGGACAACCGGTGCATCAACCCATCTTGCAGCCCTTCCTCCGTCAGCCGGGCCGCGTCGTGCCGGGTCACCCCGAAATCCCCGAGGTCGGTTGCTCCTGTGTTTGTCACAATCAAGTTCGCCTCCCTATAGGCCGTCGGCGCTTCGGCCGTCCTCTTCGTCGTACCGATATCGCCTATGTCCGGTTTCAGATCATACCCCTCAACGTGGAGTGAACGTACCCTTCGCGTATCATCTTCGAGCGGCGATGACGGTGCCCTCTCCTGCCAGCGCTCGCCGAATCGGCCTCTGAACGCGACCGTCGGCGATGATCACCTGGCCCACCCCGTCGCGGAGCGCCTCCACGGCCCCCAGCACCTTCCGCTTCATCCGCCCACGGGCGTAACGATGGAGGTACTCCTCAGCCTCGTCAACGGACACGTGGGTCACCAACGAACTCTCGTCCGCCATGTCCCTCAGCAGCCCTGGAACGTTGGAGAGGATGACCACGTGATCGGCCCTCAGCGCGGTGGCGATGGCTGCGGCCACGCGATCCCCGTCCACGTTCAGCCCCTCACTCTTGTAACTGATGGCCAGCGGTGCCACAACGGGAACGTACCCGCCATCCAGCAGCGTCTTCAACAGGCCCACGTTCACCCGCTCAATGATGCCACTGTACTCTCCCCGGAGCACCTTCACCTTATCCCCCTCCCGGATGCGCAACGCCGACTTCCTCTTCCCCTCCAGCAGCCTCCCGTCCAGGCCGCACAGCCCGAGGGCGTTGATGCCCAGCGCCTGCAGGCGCTCGACCAGCAGCTTATTGACCCGCCCCGCCACAGCCATGGTGAAGATCTCCAATGTCTGGCGATCGGTGAACCGGCTGGTATGCCCCGAGGTTGAGGTCACGAACCGCGGCGGATGGCCCAGCTCTGTCGAGAGACGGGTAGTCTCATGAGACCCCCCGTGTACCAGGACCACCGGCTCGCCACCGTCTACCAGTTCAGCTACATCGCCACATACAGCAGCCACATCGATGTTGCCGTTACCACCAGCTTTCACGACGATCATCTTAGCTCCTCCTGACTCCACAACGAAACCTGCAACACCGCGCCAGCTCGCCGGCCCCGGCTTAGCTCCGCACCCTGGCTTAGCTCCGCACGCTGGCTTAGCTACGCACGCTGGCTTAGCTGCGCACGCTGGCTCAGCGGTCGCCCGACGCCTCCAGCCCTACACAGGATGGAGTCCGGCGAACTCCAGTCCCAGGGTTTCGGGAAAGCCGAGCATCACGTTCATCGTCTGCACCGCGTTGCCGGCTGCCCCTTTCATCAGGTTGTCGATCGCCGCGATCACAACCATGCGTCTGTTCTTCGGATCCGCGGCGAACCCCACGTCGCAGATGTTGGAGCCGGTCAGGATCTTCGGCTCCGGATAGCGATGGACACCCCGACGCGACATAGCAAGGCGAACGAAGGGCTCGTCCGCATAGTCCTGGCGATAGATGCGCCAGCCATCCCGTTCTTCCAGCGGTTCCTCCAGCAGACAATGGCAGGTCGCCAGGGCACCCCGGACGAGACCCACCGAGGTGACGGAGAAGTGCAGGCCTGGCCGCTCCGGATCGAGGTTCAACTCCTGAATGAGCTCAGCCACGTGACGGTGACCCGTCGGCGCGTAAGAGCGCACCACGCCGGCCCGCTCGGGGTGATGCGAGGCGGGACTGGGCTTGTTGCCCCCCTCTGACGACCCGACCTTGACATCGACGACCGTCTCGCGCACCAGACCCCGCCGGTAAAGGGGCAGCAGGGCCAAGTTCGCCACGATGGCGTTACAGCCAGTGCCGCTCGCATAACGGGCGCCCGCCAGACGATCGCGGTACAGCTCCGGCATGCCGTAGACAAAGCTCTCGGACGGCGGGCCATCCAGCCAGTGTGGAGCGGGATGCTCACAGTCATACCAGCGCCGGTAGTCGGCGGCGTTTCGCAGACGGAAGTCCGCCGATAAGTCCACGATGCTGCGGGCAGCAGAGGCCAGCTCGTCAATCCGGCTCATGGCCTGTCCGTGCGGCAGGGCAAGGAACACCAAATCCGTGGCCGTCAACTCGTCGAGACGGCAAAACCTCAGATCGGTCCGATCCCGGAGATTGGGATGGACGAAGTGAGCATATTGTCCTACATAGGTCTCCGATGTGATCTGCGTCACCTCCACCTTTGGATGAGCCAACAGCAAGCGCAGCAGTTCACCGCCGACGTAACCAGAGGCTCCCGCAATTGCAGCTTTGATCATGGAATCT
>SKQX01000004.1 GCA_007118795.1 Thermoflexales bacterium
GCAATCTCCTTGACCACGGTCAGGACAGCAGGCAGTGAGCTACGTAAGATCTCCTCACCCCCCTCCACGAGCCTCCGCACACGCAGCCCGTCTCCGGAGAGTGGATCGATGAATCCCACGTAGGTCACCACCGGCAGGTCGAGAAAGGCAGCGATACCAGGGCCCACCTGGCCGGTCTCACCGTCAGTCGCCCGTTCCCCACAGATGATCAGGTCGAAATGATCGAGTTGCTCAATGGCCTGCGCCAGGGCATAGGCGGTTGACCACGTGTCCGAGCCGGCGAAGGAGCGGTCGCTCAGCAATATGCCTTTGTCACACCCCATCGATATCGCCTCTCGGACTGCTTCCTCCGCCCTGCGCGGACCCATCGACAGCACCGTGACCTCCCCGCCGACTCTCTCCCGCAGGCGGAGGGCCGCCTCGATGGCGTAAAGATCCAACGGGTTGATGATGGCGTCAACACCGGTACGGATCATGGTTCCCGTCTCGGGGTCCATCTTGACGTTGCTCGTCTCTGGGACCTGCTTAATAGGTACGACTGTCTGCATGTACAACCTCCCCCGTACTTCTGGCCCGGGATACCCGCCTGGAAACTACAGGTGAAGCCCCGGGGCTCCCCGCCCTCCCAAGATAACACGCTTCCGGCATCCACGCCAGGTCACGCCTCGACGAAGGCCCGAGGGGGCGTTGGACGGGGTCCGGAACCAGGATCGTCGCTACTGGAGATGACAGGGCCACATTACGGACGAGAGGCCCACCTGATGCGCTCAACTCCTCACCCGTTCCTGATGGGCCTCTCCCGATCCCACCTCCGCAGGAGATGTCCCAGAGCCACCGGGATGACCACCATTACGACGAGCTGTCGCAGGAGATGTAAGGCGGCGACCAGGCGCATGTCGGCACCCAAATCGTAGGCCACAGCTGGCATGTTGCTGGCTCCCCCAGGCACGGAGCATAGCAAGGCGGTGGGGAGATCCAGGGGCGTCACTTGCCACAGTCCCCACCCCAACAAGAGCCCCAGGGCGATCATGGTCACGATGACACCGGCTGCTATCGGCGCCACATCCCGAACCTGACGAAGGCTTTCCCAAGACATCTGCGCGCCCACCGAGACCCCGACGAGCATGACAGCCGACTGTCGAAACACGGAATGGAGAGGGCCGAGCCCCAGTCCCAACAGGTTCGCTCCCCCGAGGACCAACATACCCCCCACCAGATCGCCGGTGATGACTCTCAAGCGGACAGCTAGCAGGCCACCAGCCGCGGCCACCAGCAAGGTAGCTACCGTCGCTCCGGGTCCCACCGCCGGCAACGGGTCCACCAGCACGGCCGGGGTGCCCGATGTGACATCCAGGAGAGGGACCAGCAACGGCACCACCAATAGGATGGTGGTCAGGCGGAAGAAGTGGATGGTGGCCACCACCACCGCGCCGATGCCCAGCTCCTCGGACATCGACGCCATAGCAGGCAGACCGCCCGGCGTGGCACTCATCAGCGCCGTCGAGATGTCCAGCCGGGTGAAGCGACTCAGGAGCCACCCCATAATGACCCCGGCACCGACGAGAACGGCGATGATCGCCAGCATGGGGAGAACGGCCGCCCGGATGGGAGCGATGACGTCGGGCCCGAAGGTCGATCCGATGACGGCGCCCAGGAGAAGCCGTCCCAAGCGGCCGTACCGTCCTCGCCAGAGGTCGGCCTCACCGCCCGCCAGACGATAGATCCCGGTGCTGATCAGGGCACCCACGGTCAGACCGGCCGGGAGGCCAACGCGGTCCGCCACCAGCCCGCCTAACAGGCCAACGGCCAGCAGCATCACAGCCTGCACCGGTTCGACGACCGATCGCTCTGACCTATCCATCAGGCTGCGCGACCAGCTGTTCCAGGGCATGGGCTGCGGTTCACCCGTACGGGATGGCGACCGGATAATCCCTGAGGACCACGTGGTCGCAAACCATCGATAGCGCGCCCCTCAGGGCCGCCTCCGTCCTGCCCAGCTCGACGGACCGCGAGCTGACCATAGTGCGGGGATTCCCATCTGGAAGCCCATCCCACACTGCCTTTCCACAGTACTCGGTATCACGAAAACGGCACATAGGCAATGAGCGCTTCCTGGACGGCCGGCGAGCACCCAGGTGGGCGATGCTGGTGGCCGGTACGAGCGGGATTCGGCGCCGCTCCAGCCGTTACGTTTCCTACGCACCTCAGGGTGACAGATGCGGTTGTCGTTCGAGGTCCGTGCACCGATGGGCATCCAACAGGTGCCACCCGGTTCGAACCCTGTCTTGGGGGTGACCGCTGGGCCAGATCAGTCACCACACCCCTGCGAGGGGTTCTGATTGGGCACCCAGGTCGCAGCAGCTGGGACAGCGACCCCCTCGGCACAGACTCCCCCCTCCTGCTCCTCCACGCGCATGAACTGGGTCAGACCCAGCGAGACCAGGGCGATCACGACCCCCACGGCGAAGGTGTACTGGGCCCCCGTGGCTGCCCAGAGCGCGCCGCCGGCCAGCGGCATGGTCACGGCCGCTATGTGGTCGACGCTCTGCCCCATGGCTACGCTGGGCGTGATATCCGCCGGTGTCTCCGCGATCTTCTGCAGGTAGCAGTCGAGGGCGATAGAGAATCCCATCATGACCATGTCGAGGACAAAGAGGACCAACAGGATCACCAGCGCTGGCGTCGCGTCCATAGCAGGGAACAGGATCAGCCCACCCACCCCAAGCGGGGGGGTCTGGAAGGCCGGGGTAGCCAGAGGCTGCAGCAAGGGGACGAACGCGTAACCCAGGAAGATGGGTACGAGGAGGGCGTAGCTGAACGTCAGCACGCGGCGTTCTCCATACCGGGCGACGATCTTACCAAAGGCCTGATGGAGATAGACACCCAGGACGCTGTTGATGAGATAGAGCAGTGTGACGGTCTGAGCGCTGACCTGATACTGCTGCACGAGCAGGAAGACGGCAAAGGTGCGGAAGATGTTGCGGCGGCTGCCCCCGTTGAACTTGAGGGCATAGTATAGCCAGTAGCGACGCCGCAGGACCTTCCGCCGGCCTCCCTGGCCCGCCGCCCGCCTCTGCGTTCCGAAGGGGAGCAAGGCCAGCCCACCGACGACCACGACAAGACCCGCCATGCGCAAAAGCGGCCGATAACCCCAGGCATCCAGGGCCACGAAGATCGCGACAGAGCCTACCACGGTGGCCACCGCCTGCAAGCTGTTCATGCGGCCCATGGTCTTCGGTGCCTCGTCGCGCTCCTGCGTCAGCAACAGCGCAGAGACATTGCTGGGGTTGAAGAAGTGGAACCCGACGCTCAACAGCAGAGTCGCGCCAATCAGTCCCGGGACGTCCCGCACCACGGAGGTCAGCAGAACGCCGGCCCCCAGCATCACCAGCGACAGGCCAGCGATGCGAATCTCGACCAGGACCAGGGCGAGCATCCCGACAAGGATCCCCAGCAGCCCCGGGACCTCGCGCACAGACTGAATCAGACCGATCTGAGCCGCCTGCACGCCGATCTCCTCGACGGCGAAATTGTTGAAGAGAGAGGTCCACACGCTCCAGCCCAGGCCCATCAGGACCGCGTTCAGCATGATCACGGTAAGTGTGGCACGGTTATCGCGCACAGTGGGCTCCTTCAAGTCCGGAGTTTGCCTTCGGACCGGTCTGATTGCCAAGAAAGAAAAGTCGGCGTATCCTTGGGTGACACGCCGTATTCAAGGGTACCACAGATGGATCAGAAAGGCAACGTTGGCGCCGCCACGACCGCCATCTGCTGGGCTGGCCCTCTACCCTCCGGGGAGAGGGGATACGGCGGCCCGTTCGCCTGTGGCTGCTCTCTCCTCCCGGGGATAGGCGACACGCCGGTGCAGCCCCACGGACCCGACGCGCTTCCTTCGATTCGGAGTGGTACGCTACTCACACCGTGGGTCTTCTCGGAATGACAGGTGCGGTTGTAGAGATACAGGGATGGGAAAAGTGAGCGTGAAGCACACGCGGGTGCCGGTGGACCACCTCTCCGCCTGGTTACCGGTGCCGAATCTCCGGCTACCACAACAGGGTCCGCTGTGAGGGCGGGGACTGGGCGTCTCGGAGAGCCCATCGCCCGTGGGCGGACGGCCGAGGTCTATGGGTGGAAGCCGGGGTCGGTCCTCAAGCTCTTCCACGAAGGGCATACGCCCCAGGATGTACAGCACGAGGCCCGCATCGCCAGGGCCGTTCGCAGAGCTGGCTTGCCCACCCCTGCCGTGGGTCAGATGGTCGAGATACTGGGTCGTCCCGGCCTGGTGTACGAGCGCATCGATGGGCCCTCTATGCTAGAGGAGATCCAGACCCAGCCGTGGAAGGTGCCGTCATCAGCTCGGACGCTGGCCGAGCTGCACATCGAGATCCACTCAAGAGAGGTCGCGGTGGAACTGCCGTCCCAACGCCATCAGCTCGCCAGGAAAATTCAGCAGGCCAGGGGGCTGGGGGCAAAGCTGCAGGAGAGGGCCCTCAAGAGTCTGGAAGCCATGCCCGGCGGTGACCGGCTGTGCCACGGCGACTTCCATCCCGGAAATGTGATCGTGTCCAGCCGCGGTCCGGTGATCATAGACTGGATTGACGCTACGGTGGGGAACCCGCTGGCCGATGTGGCGCGATCTTCGGTGATTATGTTGGGGGTGCGCGGGATGGAGCAAGCGCCGCGGTCAGAAAAGATAGTGGTGCGGTGGTACCACCGGATCTACCTGAGACACTACTTCCGACTGGCCTCGTGCGATGCCGACGAGCACAGCGCCTGGTGCCCTATCGTTGCAGCGGCCCGGATGAGCGAAGGGATCACCGAGATCGAGGACTGGTTGCTCGCGCAAGCACGGGCGGGTCTCCGCTGAGTCCTGCAAGGGCTCCGCGGTAGGCCCACGTACGAAGAGCGTGGGAGCACGTACCCTGCTTCGGCCAGCGGGATCCCTGCCCCGTCGCCTGATGTGATCCTGTCCGACGGCTGTTTGGCCCGGTGGTCTCCGTGGTCTCCAGGTCAGACAGGGACAAGGTGAGCTTCGAGAGCACAGCCAGGGTGGTCGGAGCTGCCCGGGCTGCACCCAAGTCCATTGGCCTCAGGTGGTTTCTGCCAGGCTCCGGGCGGTCATCCCCGTGCCTCGCGAAGGTCGGGGAAAAAGCTCGGGCAGCACCCGCCCCGACCCTCCAGGGCTGCCCTCCTCCCTACCCCCTCCCGGACCGAAGGGGCCGGAGGATGCTCAGCGACCAATGCCCGCCCCATTCAGCGCTCCCAACTCAGGGATAGAGCACGTCGACCACGAGACACACAGGCTCAGCGAGCTCGTGGGCCTCAAAGAAGACCGGCGATTCCAGCCAGATCGAGAAGCCCAGTAGAGCATCGTCGAAGGTGGGGAACAGGGTGATGGCGTTGACCAGGTTGCTGTCCTCCACCTCCACCGGCAGTTGGTCACCCAGGGGGATGTCCCAGGCGTATAGATCGCTCACCACGATGTCGATGCGAGTCGTCCCCCAGGCAGGATCTCGCTCCAGGGGGAAGGGGTCGGTCTCCTCATCGGCAGATCTGGAGCGCTTCCTGTGCCGCATGCACCGTGCGGTCGATGTCCTCGTCGGAGTGAGCCAGAGAGATGAACCCGGCCTCAAACTGGGACGGAGCGATGTAGACCCCCCGCTCAAGCAGCCCCTGGAAGTAGCGTCTGAACCGGCGGGTATCCGCCGCCTTGGCGGTCTGATAGGAGCTGACGGGCTCGGTCACAAAGAAGTTGGAGAACATGGTGCCCACCCGTGTCTGGAAGATGGGAACACCGGCATCAGCGGCGGCCCGGCCGATGCCTTCGGCGAGCCGAGCCGCTTTCCGGTCTATCTCGGCAAATATGCCCGGTCCGCTCAACACCTTCAGGGTCTCAATGCCAGCCGTCATAGCCAGCGGATTTCCAGACAGGGTGCCCGCCTGGTACATAGGTCCCGCCGGGGCCACCAGCTCCATCAACTCCTGTCTACCGCCATAGGCCCCCACGGGAAGCCCGCCGCCGATCACCTTGCCCAGTGTGCTCAAATCGGGCTCAATGTCGTACAGAGTCTGGGCACCGCCATAGGCCACCCGGAAGCCTGTCATCACCTCGTCGAAGATGAGCAGAGCACCGTGATCCACAGTCAGCTCCCGTAGCCCCTCCAAGAATCCCTCCTGCGGCGGGATTACGCCCATATTGCCGGCTACAGGTTCCACGATGACACCCGCAATCTGGCCCGGATAGGCCTCGAAAGCGCGCTTGACCGCTGGTAGGTCGTTGTAGGGCGCGGTGACGGTGTCCTCAGCCGTCCCAGCGGGCACACCAGGACTGTCGGGCAAGCTGAGGGTGGCTACGCCGGAGCCGGCTTGCACCAGGAGGTAATCGGCGTGTCCATGGTAGCAGCCGACGAACTTGACGATCTTGTCCCGCCCTGTCGCAGCTCGAGCCAGGCGGATAGCGCTCATAGTGGCCTCGGTGCCCGAGTTGACGAAGCGCACCATCTCCACCGCTGGCATGGCCTGGATCACCAATTCAGCCAACTCCGTCTCCAGCGCCGTGGGTGCGCCGTAACTGGTCCCACGGTCGGCGGCCCACTTAAGCCGTTCCACCACCCGAGGATGGGCGTGGCCCAGGATCAAGGGCCCCCACGAGAGCACGTAGTCGATATACTGGTTCCCATCGGCGTCGTAGAGGTAAGGCCCCTCACCGCGCTCGATGAAGAGGGGCTGGCCGCCGACGGCGCTGAATGCCCGGGCAGGGCTGTTCACACCCCCGGGGATGACGGACTGGGCCTCAGCGAATAACTCAACTGATTCTTGAATGTGCATCAAGTCTCCTCCTGGGTGTCCCCAAACAGACACCCGTTGGCTCCGCAAAGCCGTGGGCCAGGTCTGGACCAGCGACAGCGTCTCTAGGTGAAATACTGCACACGCTGCTTCTTAAACTCCCGAACGCTGTAGAGAACGATGTGTTCCACGGGACCGATCTCGCGATGGATGTCCTCGACGATGCTCTCCACCCCGCCCCGCGTTCGTCCGTGTATCATCGTGAAGAGATTGTACGGCCAGCGAGGTGGGCGAGCGCGGCGCTGGTAGCAGTGACTGACAGCGGAGAATGCCGCCGCTGTCTGCCCAGCCTCCGCGATACGGGTCTCCGGCATCACCCAGCACGCCATCCCGTTGGAGGTGAAGCCGGCCCGGCGGTGTTGCAAAACGGCGCTGAACCGGCGCACAATGCCCCGCCGATCGAGGTCCTGAGCCACCTCCAGCAGCGCCTCCTCGGTGGTCTCCAGTCGGGCCGCAACCTCCTCGAAGGGACGTGATACGAGGGGCACGTCGCCCTGGATCACCC
>SKQX01000071.1 GCA_007118795.1 Thermoflexales bacterium
CGGAAGCAGCTAGCTACCGCGTCATATTCGGATATGTAGTACCGAAGATGCGCAACTCAGAGGGCCGCTCGCGCCTGGCACTGTTCGGGCGCGAGCGGTCTTCTGCTATCAGGCTGTCTTCGGGTCCACGACGCGAGGCGGCAGTGGCAACATGAGGAATACGGGCACCTACTTCAGCGGGAAGAGTGCGATCATAACGGGGGGGTCGAGCGGCATTGGCAAGGCGATCGCCAGACTGCTCGCGAGCAGCGGGGCCAACGTCTTCATCTTGGCAAGGGATCGGGACAGGTTGAACGGAGCACTGCGGGAGATCGAGCAGGCGCGAGTCACCACAGAGCAGCGATTCGGGGCTTTCCGCGGCGATGTGACGAGTTTCGATGAGCTGATAACCGTCATCAAGGCCATTGTGGAAACCGGTGGCCCGCCCGATATCCTCATCAACTCAGCAGGGATCGTGTGGCCTGGCTACGTCGAGGAGCTTCCGCTATCTACGTTCAGGGACCAAATGGAGGTCAATTACTTCGGCACGCTACACGCCATCAGGGCCGTCCTGCCGTATATGATGGACCAGGGTGAGGGTGACATCGTGAACATCTCCTCTGTGGCAGGAACCATTGGAGTGTTCGGCTACACCGGCTATGCCGCTTCGAAGTTCGCCGTGCGTGGTTTCTCTGAGGCACTGAGGATTGAGTTGAAACCGCACAACATCCGCGTGTCCGTCGTGATCCCAGAGGACACCGATACTCCCCAGCTCCGGGGAGAGAGGGAGCTTCAACCTCTGGAGACCCGGATGACCGAGGGCATGGTTAGACCAGAGCGGCTAGAGGGACCGCGCGACGCCCTCGCCTACTGGTTCGTGAGACTGTTCGTTGGAGGCGGTGAGGATATGACGGCCGAGTGCGTGGCGGAGGCCGTGCTAAAGGGTATCCGTCGACGGCGCTTTTTGATCGCTCCCGACCCTCTTTTCGGGTTTGCCTACACCTGGCGGGGGCTCCTTATCCCGGTGGCCAACTGGGCTTTTGACAGACTGGTCCGGCTGGCGAGGCGACAACGCGGTGCCCAGTGAGCGGTGAGCTGAGGGAATACGCCGGCGGTCACGGTTTCGGTTGTGCCAGTTCTCCGCGCACCGTCTGGACGAGAGCGTCAGCCTTCAGCTCAGCCAGCGGATAGCACGAGCCGTTCAGCCTTGCGGCCAACATCTCCGCCAGCCCCTGGTCGAAGGCTTCATTCTCCATATTGATCACCACCGACCGGATATTCGCCTTGGGAAACATGTCAGCGACGAGGAAAGCCTCCTCCTGGGGCGGCCGACCCGTCATCGACACGTTCCCAGCCCCGTCGGTGAGCAAGACCATCAGGGGCTTCAAGTCCGGGTGCTGCCTGACCTCGCGGCTGATGACCTGATAGGCGGTATGGAGCCCCGCGGAGAGAGGAGTCTTGCCGCCGGCGGGAAGAGCGGCCAACGCCTGCCGAGCGAGTTGAACGCTGTTGGTGGGCGGCAGCACGACCAAAGCATCGTTCTTCTGAAAGACGATGAGCCCTACGCGGTCGCGACGCTGATAGGCATCGTTGAGGAGCGACAACACAGCGCCTTTAGTGGCCTCCATGCGCTGTGCTACAGCCATAGACCAAGAAGCGTCCACCACAAAAAGAACCAAGTTGGCAGCCCGTGCTACACGCACCTTGCGACGATAGTCGTTCCCGCGCAGGATTAGGGCGGGGCTGTCCTGCTTTCGCCGCTGATTCTGGTATGGTGCAGCTGCCCGCAGTGTGGCATCGAAGGCGAGGTCGCTAGGATCGTCGGGCGAGGGGAGCGACTGAATATACCGACCGCGCTTTCGGCGTGTGCGCGTCTGGCTGCGTCGCCCCCCGCTGGAGCGGGTAAGTCGGTCTAGAGGAGTCTCCAAGTGAGTAGGGTTGAACGGTTCTCCGGAGTCAAGGTTTTGACCGCCCTCCCACCACCGTCCCGGGGAGGACCATCGAGGGACATCCTGCCGTCGGGGATCAGGCACTGGACCAGCATGCTCGGCGGCAGCCTCGTCAGGATAGGGGTTGGCTAGCTGTCTTTTTTTTTACCGCCGACCTCAATGCGGTCCGAGCCGATCTCCTCACCGCCTTCCGCCCCGTCCTGTGCACATGCCTCGCCGAGGCGCGCCGAGAGATCGCCAAGACTGGTCTCGGCTTCGGTCAAAGGGTGCCGCCGCAGGCGGTGCGGAAGCGCCAGCTCTGCGGCCAAGAGAATGTCTTGCTCGACTAGAAACGGGCGGCCCTGCAACGACGCTTGCGCGAGGGACGCTTTCAGAACCACCAGATCGGGGCGGTGTCCGTCGACACCCAGCTCGCTCATCACAGCTGCGATGGTCCGCAGGTCTGAGGGCGTGTGGCGGGCCTCAGGGAGAAGGCGGCGGGCCGCCCGGATCTCGGCTGAGAGGGCTTGCTCTTTGGCCTGCCACTCCTCACAGAAGCCCTCCGGATCGGACTCGTAGGCCAAGTTACGCTCCATGATGAGCATACGAGCGCGCGGCTCGTGAATTGAGTGAATGTCCACACAGAGACCAAACCGATCGAGAAGCTGTGGACGCAGATCCCCTTCCTCCGGGTTCATCGTACCAATGAGAATGAAGCGGGCCGGGTGACGGAAGGAGACACCCTCGCGCTCGACCACATTGACGCCCGTCGCCGCTGCGTCGAGAAGAAGATCCACCACGTGGTCGTCCAGCAGGTTGACCTCGTCCACGTAGAGCACACCGCGGTTGGAGGCCGCCAGGACACCCGGCTCGAAATGCCGCTCGCCCTCCTGGATGGCGCGCTCGATGTCCAAGGTGCCGACAACTCGGTCCTCGGTCGCACTGACGGGCAGATCCACGAAGGGGGTGCGCCGGTGTGTCCTTGGCAGCCCCCCGGCGTGCTCCGCCCTTTCGTGACATTGAGTGCACCAGGTACGGGGCTGATCGGGATGGCAACCGAAGGCACAGGCTCTGACCACGTCGATCTCGGGCAAGAGTGCCGCCAATGCTCTGGCTGCCGTCGATTTCGCCGTTCCCCTTTCGCCGCGAATCAGTACCCCTCCAATGCGGGGGTTGACGGCATTCAACACCAGAGCGCGTTTCAGGCGCTCCTGTCCCACGATAGCAGTAAACGGGAAGGCCGCTGCGAACCTCGGCAGCGGCCCATCCCCACCTGAACCCGACCTGGCGCGCACGTCTTTACCTGACTCGGCAGCTGACACACGAGGACGAAGGCGAGCAGGAAGCACAAGAGCCCCCCTCGCCGGCGATAACGCCTCGATCCCCGACGGCAGCGAAGAGCGATATCATACGCTGCGCGCGAGTCTCCCCGCACTGAGGACAGGCAATGGGATCGTCCGCCTGGGACATCCCGCGCAATGCGTCAAATCGTGTCTCGCACTCAGGACACTGATACTCATATAGCGGCATAGGGTCTCCCAACCTCCAGAAATTCGTCAAGCCCGACAGTTTCCAAGATCATCAGTAGAATTATAACCAGCCCCTTCCTGTCCGTCAAGCCTGTCATCCGATAATCCCCAGTCTCTCACCGACTTCCTTGAAAGTGGAGAGAACCCGGTCCAACTGCTCGTCGGAGTGGGTTGCCATGTAGCTAGTTCGCAGAAGCGACGAATCCGAAGGTACCGCGGGGGGGATGACGGGGTTGGTGTAGATCCCCGCCTCGTACAGGGCCTTCCAGGCGACGATGGTGGGCATGTCCTCACGAATGATCACCGGGATGATGGGAGTCACCGTGTTACCAACATCGAAGCCCATGGCACGAAACTCGGTCCGCATCCTCTCGGCGATCTGGTTGACGCGGTCGATGCGCTCGGGTTCCTCCCGCATCACTTCCAACGCGGCCAGAGCGGCGGCTGTGTTGGCAGGGGACATACTAGCACTGAAGATCAGGGCCCGGGCGTGGTGTTGGACATAGTGGATGACCTCCTCGTCGCCGGCAATGAACCCTCCCAAGCTGGCAAAGGACTTGCTGAAGGTCCCCATGACCAAGTCGACCTGATCGTTGACCCCAAAGTGAACGGCCGTGCCGCGGCCCCCACCCACCACGCCGATCCCGTGTGCGTCATCGACCATCAGACGGGCGCCGTAGGACTTGCACAGGGGGACTATGTCGAGAAGCGGCGCCAAGTCACCCCCCATGCTGAAGACGCCATCGACGACCACCAGTTTCCCCCCGTCATCGGGCAAGCGGGCCAGCACGCGCTCGAGATGCTCCATGTCGTTGTGAGCATAACGGCGAACCTCGCCCAGGGAGAGATTGCAGCCATCTATGATGCTGGCATGATCTTCCTTATCGGTGATGATGAAGTCGTGACGGCCAACGAGTCCAGAAATCGTACCCACATTGGTCTGATAGCCGGTAGGGAAGACTAGCGCTGCTTCCTTTCCCATGAACTGGGCCAGCTCACGTTCCAGCTCCAGGTGGAGCTCCAAGGTCCCATTGAGGAAGCGAGACCCGGTGCAGCTGGTGCCGTAGGTTTCGGTAGCCTGGATCGCGGCCTGACGGACCTTGGGATGAGTCGTCAAACCCAGATAGTTGTTGGATCCTATCATGATCAGATGATGGTCACCGACGGTGACCTCGGTGCCTTCGCTGTCCGTCAAGGGGATGAAGTAGGGATAGAACCCAGCCTCCTCAGCCTGCCTTGCCTCCGTAAAGGTCCTGCACTTCTCAAAAAGGTCCATCAATCGGCCTCCTAGATTCGGTTTCACGTCTGGGCTCGGCTCACCATCGGCTTATTATACGCGAAGACCAACAGGTAGCAAAGCATATGCCGGGCTCCTGGCGCAGGCTGTCGAGGCACCAGGAGCAAGGGTTTTGGCACCAGAGACCTTTGAGGTTTCGATTGACACCTCGCAGCACGCTTTCTTGTGCCTATTCAAGGCGTTTTCGCGTCTTGGCAGGCCGCGCGAAAACCTCAAAGGTCTAAAACAGTGTTCCTGACCGAGGCACTCACGGGCTTGCGCCTACAGCGCAGGCAGCTCCGCGCAGCGACCTGCGCCCGCATGGAATGGGTCGAGCCACAGGAACAGATCAGCCACCGGGCGAAGGCGGGATGGTCTCCACAATGGCACGAAGAGTGATGGCTCCGCAGTCATGGAGACAGCACTGTTGGACCAACGCGGATGATTACGTCCGCAGATACGAGTCGGCACCAGATCACCGTTCAGGCCGGTGCCGGCCTTCTGATTCGACGGGGCAGGGTGTAATATGGATTTCACAGCCCGAGGGTTTTGTTGTGTTGTCTTGGTTGACCAAAGCGCCCAGGCTTGTCAGGAGAACTTGCATAGGCAGCAGCGGCACAACACAGCCCTGCTGACCCTATATATTGTGGTACTCAGGCTCCCAAGCCTGACATCTAGGTCCAGCGTGATGCTGTGCTTGTTTGGTTTCCTGGCCTGCAGGGATGATCTTAAAGACCGGCTGCTTTTAAGCTAATTGGCAGGAAACGGATTGTCAGGTCCGGGTCTTCTGATAGAATAGATGCATCGCTTGACAGACGGTTCATCTCTGGCAGACGGGGCGCCGCACCTCCACTCAGCCACCTGGGCTGTAAGAAGCCGCCGCTGCTCTGCGCGACAACAAGAGTTCAGCTCGTGTGTCTACCGCCGTCGACAGGAACGGGCCGCATTCCTGCCTGTTTATCTATGAACCCTTTGCACGTATGGTCCGCCGCCCTGGGCGAGCTTCAGCTTCAGATGACGCAGGCTACCTTCGAGACGTGGCTGCGTGACTCTAAGCTCTTGAGATACGACGACGGCACGTTCGTAATCGCAGTCAAGAACGGTTATGCGAAAGACTGGCTGGAGCACCGTTTGGCGGGTACGATCAAACGGACGTTGGCACGATTGTCGGACCGAACAGTTGACGTCGAGTTCGTCGTGGGTGTCGAGACAAAGCGATCGGAAAGGGCTGAAAGCCCGCTCTTGGATGGAGCGAGTCCCGTGTCGCACTCGGCACCAGGGCCGGAGGTGGTGCGGACTGCTCCCAAGCCGAGTTTTAACTCACGGTACACGTTCAGCACGTTCGTAGTGGGCCCAGGAAACCGGTTGGCCCACGCCGCCTCGCTGGCCGTATCGGAAAGCCCCGCCGGGGCCTACAACCCTCTGTTTCTCTACGGCGATGTCGGGCTGGGGAAGACACACCTGCTCCATTCCATCGGGCAATCATGTCAGAGCGAAGGGATAGACACCCTCTACGTGTCCTCGGAGACCTTCACGAATGACCTGATTGGGGCTATCCGTTCCCACACCACGGAGGCGTTTCGTGAGAAATACCGTACCGCCGACGTCCTGCTGGTGGACGACATCCAGTTCATCGCCGGCAAGGAGCGGACTCAGGAGGAGTTCTTCCACACGTTCAACGCGCTTCACAGTACGGATAGACAGATCGTGCTCTCCTCTGATCGGCCACCGAGGGCGTTGAGTACGCTGGAAAAGAGATTGTGCTCCCGCTTCGAGTGGGGCCTGATCGCCGACATTCAGGCGCCCGATCTGGAGACACGGATTGCGATTCTGCAGTCCAAGGCTGCGCTCAGCGGTATGGTGATCCCCAATGAGATCTTCGCAGCCATTGCGACCCGGGTTGAGAGCAACATCCGTGAATTGGAGGGAGCGCTCAACAGGGTCATCGCGACGGCCCGACTGACGGACCAGCCTCTGACCCCCGAGGTCGTGCCTATGGCGTTGGGGTGTCTGCAACCGCACCGACGCGATTTGACCCCCAGTGAGATCATCGACCACGTAGCCCACCACTTCGGGCTGGAGCCGGAACAGCTGATAGGACGGACTCGCAAGCGGGACATCGCCCGTCCGCGTCAGATCGCTATGTATCTCATCCGCGAAGAGGTCGGCACATCGCTGCCGCGGATTGGCGGTCTCCTGGACGGTCGAGATCACTCGACGGTCCTGTATGGCTGCGAACGGGTGGCTGAACTGATGGACGAGGATCTGGACTTTCGGCGAGAAGTCACGGCCGTGCGCCAGCGGCTTTACGATCGCGCCTCTGCTTGACCCCCGACGCTAGCTGGCCCCCGGGCACTCTTCATCCGGGGCCTAATCTCCTGGAACGATCTAACCGCGTTCACTGGCAGGCTATGGCCTCCAGCGCGTGTCCCACATAGGTGCCATATGCCCCACAATAGGATCCGCCGGGAGCAGGAGGTCGGGGCGGGCACGTTTGGACTCTTGACATTTGCCGGGCCCTTGGTATAAACACGGATCACTGATCTTGTATCGAGCTTCTGTCCGGGGATTGCCAACATAAGGTGTCTCCTA
>SKQX01000053.1 GCA_007118795.1 Thermoflexales bacterium
CCCTGCCTTCGCCGCACAGTAGGCGCTCCAGCCCGCTACTGGGCGGACCGCGGCCCCACTGGACGTGAAGATCAAGACTCCGCTGTCTCGCTCCACCATCGCGGGCAGGAATCCCCTGGCTGCGTAATACGCACCGGTCAGGTTGATGTCCAGGTTCTTGGCCCAGGCCCGGGGGCCCACCTTCCAGCTGTCGCCCACCGGCTCGATGACGCCGGCGTTGGCAACCACGATATCGGGTAGACCGAAGCGCTGCTCCGTCTCGGCCGCCAGACGCAGCACCGAGTCCCAATCCGACACATCGGCGGTCACGGATTGGGCCGACCCGCCATCGGCACGGATTTTCTGCGCTACCTCCTCGATCTCCGACTCCGTGCGGGCCGTCACCACCACACTGGCGCCGGCCCGGCCCAGGAGAATCGCCGCGGCCCGGCCCAGCCCCCGGCCCGCGCCGGTGACTACAGCGATCCGCCCGTCGAGCCTCGCCCTCCACGCCATCTCATTCGTGTCCATCGTCCCCAGCTCTTTCCTCACCTGCCTCTACCCGAGACTTGCCTAGGGCGGGTCTCCGGGGGGCCTTCTTTCGATACCCACGATCTCCGCCACTTCTTCCCCCGAGATCTCCTCACGCTCGATGAGCGCCTCAGCCAGGCCGTCGAGAGCCTCTCGGTGCTCTTCCAGGGTGCTCATCGCGTGCTCATAGGCCCGATCGAGAATATCCCTTATCTCCTCGTCGACCTCACGAGCGGTCTGTTCGCTGTACTCCCGCTGTTGAGCGATCTCCTCACCGAGGAACACCTGCCCCTGCCGTCCGCCGAAGGCGAGATGACCGAGCTTCTCGCTCATACCCCAGCTCAACACCATCCGGCGGGCCAGCCGGGTCGCCTGCCGCAGATCATCCTCAGCACCGCTGGTTTGGGTGTTTAGCACCAGATCCTCGGCGGCGCGCCCCCCCATCATCATCGCCAAGCGGTCGAGCATGTACTCCCGGCGGTAGAGGTACCGGTCGCGCTCCGGGAGCTGATGCGTGGCCCCCATCGCCCGACCCCGAGGTACGATGGTCACCTTGTGGATTGGGTCCGCGTTGGGGAGGACGGCAGCCAGGAGCGCGTGCCCCCCCTCGTGATAGGCCAACAGCTCGCAATCCTCGTCCGTCAGCGCCACACTCTCCCGTTCCAACCCCATCATGACTTTGTCACGGGCCTCCTCGATATCCTCCTGCTCGATGGCCTCCTTGTCCTGTCGGGCTGCCATCAGCGCGGCCTCGTTGAGCAGGTTCTCCAGATCCGCTCCGCTGAACCCGGGAGTGCCTCGGGCGATGCGCTCGAGATCCACGTCCTCGGATAGCGTCTTGTTGACCGCGTGAATCTCCAGGATCTTCGCTCGGTCCTGAAGCGTTGGCAGGTCAACCGTGATCCTGCGGTCGAAGCGTCCTGGCCGCAGGAGGGCCTGATCCAGGATGTCGGGACGGTTAGTGGCGGCCATCACCACCACGTCCTCGTGGGGATCGAACCCGTCCATCTCCGACAGGAGCTGGTTGAGCGTCTGCTCTCGCTCGTCGTGTCCCCCCCCGACTCCCGCGCCGCGGCGCCGCCCGATCGAATCGAGCTCGTCGATGAAGATGATACTCGGCGACGCCTCCTTCGCTTCGTTGAAGAGATCCCGCACCCGCGAGGCACCCACACCGACGAACATCTCCATGAAATTCGATCCCGTGATGCTGAAGAAGGGGACCTCCGCCTCCCCGGCCACAGCTCGCGCCAGGAGCGTCTTCCCCGTGCCCGGCGGCCCCACCAAGAGCACCCCCTTGGGTATCTCTCCCCCTAGGCGCTGAAAGCGGTGGGGTTCCTTCAGGAAAGCGATGACCTCCCTCAGCTCTGTCCTGGGGCCCTTTAGGCCGGCCACATCGTCAAAGGTGGTCCGCTCCTTGCGACGGTCGTACAGCTCCGCCTGGCTCTTTCTCATCTGGAAGATGGACAGCGCGTCCTGCCCGCCCCCCTGCATCCGGCTGAAGATGAAGTAGACGAATCCACCCAGCAAGAGCAAGGGCAGTAGGTTGATGATCAACCCCCCCCAGGAAAAGTCGGATTCCGGAGACGTCTCCACCTCGACTCCCTGCTGGCGTAGCAGCGGGAAGAGCTCGTCATCGCCAAAGGAGGGCAGATAGGTCACAAACCGTTCATAGGTGATGGTCTCTCCCGCCTCCGTTGTCATCTCCGCCGGCTCTTCCAGCCGGCCCTCGATCCGCTCCCCCTCCACACTGACCCGCGCAACATCACCCTCCTCCACGTGGTCGCGGAAAACGCTGTAGCCGATGCGGGCTCTCTGGTCGAATTGGTCGCTCAGTGGCCCCCAGAAGAGCGAGGCTATGGCGAGGCCGATTAGGACCCAGATGAGCAGGCCGCCCAAGCCGCATCCGCCCCTCCCCATCCGCTGCTTCAGCGGATTTCGGTCGTCGTCGTCGTTTCTTCGATTTCTAGGCAGTCTATTCATGTCATTCCCTCAACCCCATTCCGACCCGCCGACTTCCCCCCGGGAGCGGCCACTGCCGCCTTTCTCCGAATTCCTCCGTACATCGTATCTCCGCTCTCGCGGCCCAGATGACACCCGCTCCCCTCCCAGACCCGAATCTCTTTATCCTCTTCGAGCGCATGCGACATCTCACCCCAGGTGTCGTCCGGCGACGGGACGGAAGTCCCCTCCCAGGCCACCAGGACCGCCCTAATGGTAACATAGAATGGCCGTGACGTCCATCTATCAACATGTAGCCAGTAGGGCTTCATCATTCTCGCCGTTGAGGTGACTGGCACTTCGGTCAAGATCTCGGAATACCGGATCCAACGCTTTCTTGAGCCAATCCGGGCCATCATGCCGCGTTCCTTAGTGCCAGTCACCTTGGCCACAGAAGGATGATAAGTCCCCGATGTAGCCGGCGACACCCTTGACAGCGCCACTCGACAGGTTATAATCTATGACTCTGGTCAACTTTGTGGATGAATCGTAGACAGGTAAAGGTGTTGGTGGGTTATGAGTATTGGGATGGACACCCGGAGGTAGTATGGGAAGACGGAAGATCTACTTGATCCTGGCCCTCGTCGCCATGGCATCGGGTGCGGTGGTATTCTGGCACTTGTGGTCTGATCGGGACTCAAGAGCAGAGGCAAGCCGGACAGCCACCGTCGAACGTGGCTCGATGACCATAGCCGTGACAGCGGCCGGGAGGATGGAACCCGCAGCCCGGGTAGACTTGGCGTTTGAGACTCCGGGGCGGGTGGCGGAGATCTTCGTGGAGGAGGGTGATCGGGTGGATGCGGGAGACCCTCTGGCCCGTTTGGAGGCCGACCAACTGGAGCTACAGGTGACCCAGGCAAGGGCGGCCCTCGCCTCGGCAGAGGCACATTTGAGCCAGCTGGAGGCGGGTCCCCGCAGGGCGGAGATCGAGCAGGCGGAGGCTAACCTTCGGGCAGCTTCGGCCCAGCTCACCGTCGCTGTGGCAACCCGAGACCAGATCGCCCGCGGCGCGTCCGAGGCAGAGATTGCCTCGGCCCGCGCGGCGGTGGAGCAGGCCAAAGCCGCCAGGAAGATGGCTCAGGACGCCTACGATCGTATCGATGAAGAAGGGACCCGGAGAGAGCAAGCCAATTACGATCTCTACACAGCCGATCAGGAGTTGGCCGCGGCAGAGGCCCGGCTGGAGGATCTGACGCAGGGTCCCCGCCCCGATGAGCTGCGGGCGGCCCGGGCGAACGTGGCCGCGGCCGTCGCTCAACACGATGCCGCGCAGGCCCAACTGGATCAAGTGCGGAGCGGGACCACGGAGCACGAGATCGCGGAGGCCGCAGCGCAGGCTGAACAGGCCCGGCTGGGTCTGGCGTTGGTGCAAGACTCCCTGGAGAAGATGGTCCTGCAGGCACCGTTCTCGGGACAGGTCTCTGAGATCAACCTCACGGTAGGCGAGATGGCCCCCACGCGACTCCCGCCCATCGTGCTGATGGACGATTCGGCGTACCAGATGGCGATCGGTGTGGACGAGCTGGACATCTCGAGAATGGAACCAGGTCAGGCCGTGGAGATAACCATCGAGGCCCTGCCGGACGCCGCTGTCACAGGCACACTCAAGACTATCGCTCCCATAGCCACCCCGGGGGACGGCGTGGTGACGTATGCTGTACTGGTCGAGCTGGCGCCTACGGAGGCTCCGCTCCGGGCCGACATGACGGCCAATGCGACGGTTGTCGTGGAACAACTGACCAATGTCCTGGTCGTCCCCACCTGGGCAGTCCGAGTTGATCGGGAGACAGGTCAGCCTTTCGTCGAGCGACGGGTCGGGGGCGAGATCGAGCGCGTCGACGTCGCGCTGGGCCCGCGCCATGAAGGTGTCGCCCAGGTGCTGAGCGGTTTGACGGAGGGGGACGAAGTCGTGCGCCTGGAAGAAGGCTCGACCTTTGACTTCGGTCTACGGTAGAGAGTTTGAATAGGATGAGAATGAAGAAACCTTACGTTTATGTAGGAATGATCCTCCTTGCTGTCGTGGCAGGCGGTTTCGTCTGGCAGTCCCGACAGCAGTCGGCTGTCGCGATAGAGGACCTCCAGTCGGCGATCGTCGCGCGGGGCGACATGCTCGTCGCCGTCTCCGCCACAGGCCGCGTCCGGCCCGCCGAACAAGCTAACCTGAGCTTCGCCACCGGCGGTCGGGTTGCCGAAGTCCTGGTTGATGTGGGTGACACCGTTGAGCAGCACGACGTACTGGCCCGGCTGGACAACCAGCGGCTCAGGCTGGAGGTCGAACGGGCGAAAGCCGACCTGGCGGCGGCCGAGGCGCAACTGGCCAGGCTGAAGGCAGGGGTACGCGCCGAAGAGATCGACGCGGTGGGGGCCAACCTGAGGGCTGCTGAGGCTCAGCTCGCTGGGTCCGCAGCGGAGCGGGATCAGGTGGCGGGCGGGGCCCGCGCATCTCAGATCGCTGCTGTCGAGGCCGAGGTCGCCGCCGCCCTTACTCAGCAGAAGAAGGCCCAGGATTGGTACGACACGACGCTGACCTGTGTGACGATCAGGGTATCAAAGGGCGAACGGGTTGAGTTGCCCGATGGGGAGGTCATCATCGCCCCCGAGGACATGGAGCATGAGATATGCCCGCTCCTGGGCATGCCCGAGGAGCAGGCGCGCCACCGGCTCGCGGCAGCCAATGCCGCCCTGGAGGCCGCGCGAGAGCGGCTGAAGGAAGTGGAGGCGGGCGCCGGTGACAGTCAACTCCGGGCGGCTCAGGCCAGCGTGGACGCGGCAGCGGCCAGGCGAGACGCCGCCCGGGCGCAACTCGACCAGCTCCTCGAAGGCCCTACTGAGGGCCAGACGGCGGCGGCCGAGGCCCGCGTGGACCAGGCTCGTGGGTCCCTGGCGCAGGCCGAGCTGGCAGTGGAGCACGCGCTGTTGAAGGCTCCCTTTGGCGCGACAGTGGCGGCGGTCCAGGTCTCGGCCGGCGGCCAGGCCTCGGCCGGCGTACCCGCCATCGCGCTAGTGGACGTGTCGAACTACCACGTCAACGTAGCCGTGGACGAAATGGAGGTTGGACGGTTGATGCCCGGCCAAGCAGTCCATATGAGGTTCGACGCGATCCCGGAGACCGTTGTCCCGGGCACTGTGCGCCGAATCGCGGCGTCATCGGGGCTCGAGGGTGGGGTGGTTACCTATAACGTGCGGATCGACCTGGAACCCACCGATGCGCCCATCAGAGCTGATATGACCGCCAACGCGACGATCATCGTCGAGGAGCTTCGCGACGTGTTGAAGATCCCGACCTGGGCCGTTCGATTCGATCGCAACACGGGAGAATACTACGTCCACCGCCGGGTCGGCGACCAGGTGGAGCGCGCCAGCATTGAAGTAGGAGCGCGCTTTGAGGGGGCCGCTGAGGTGGTGGATGGACTGTCAGAAGGCGACGAAGTCGTGCGCGTTCCAGAGACCTCGCCCTTCGGTCTGGGAGGCGGTTAAGGCAGATGAACGTGGTGGAAACGCCGGTCATAGAGTTGCAGGATATCTCCAAGGTCTACCAGATGGGAGAAGTGGAGGTACACGCTCTTCGGGGTGCCTCGCTCCAGGTGGAGAAGGGAGAGATGTTGACCATCATGGGTCCCTCCGGGTCTGGGAAATCTACGATGATGAACATCATTGGCTGTCTCGACCAACCGACCGGGGGGACCTATCTGCTGGAGGGTGAGGACGTCAGTCACCTACACGACGACGAGCTGGCCACGATACGCAATCGCAGCATTGGATTTGTGTTCCAGACCTTCAACCTCTTGGCGCGTACCACGGCCCTCCAGAACGTCACCCTGCCCCTGATCTATGCTGGTCTTGGACGCCGGGAGCGACAGGAGAGAGCGCGGGAAGCCCTGGAAGCGGTTGGGCTGGAACACCGACTGAATCACCTGCCGACCGAGCTCTCCGGCGGACAGCAGCAGCGCGTGGCGATCGCGCGGGCCCTCGCGAACCACCCGTCCATCATATTGGCCGACGAGCCGACCGGTAATCTGGACAGCGAGTCTGGAGCCGACGTGATGGCCGTGTTGCAGGGTCTGAACAGGGAGCGTCACATGACCGTGATCCTGGTGACCCACGATCCGGTGATCGCGCGGCATACGCAGCGCATCATCCATCTTTACGATGGGCAGATCACCCACAACGAGTCAGTCGAAGAACCTCTGGTCGCGAGACCGGAAGTTCCCACCTCGGTTGACTCTGCAGGGCCCCAGGAACAGTTGGGGGGCAGCGCGCAGCAGGAGCCCGGCCGGAACGGTGCGTTGAGTGGGGCGGAGACTCCCGAGAGTCGACTGACACAGAGAGGTGGGACACGGTGAGCTTCCTGGAGAGTGTACGCATAGCGCTCCGCGCCCTCACAGCGAACAAGCTTCGCTCCGCTCTGACCATGCTCGGCATCATCATCGGGGTCGGGGCCGTCATCACCCTGATGTCCGCCGGCGAGGGCGTATCGGTCTACGTCGAAGAGCAGTTTCGGGACTTCGGGTCCAATCTTCTCTTCGTCCTCCCCGGCAGCACCGAGGAGGTGATGTCCGGCCCCCCAGGGCGAACCCTCGGTGGCGCCACCCTGACAAACCGGGATGTAGACGCTCTGAGTGATCCGGTGCGCGGCCCCGATGTGGTAGCCGTGTCCCCCCTGGTACAACAGACCACGGTCGTCGGCA
>SKQX01000232.1 GCA_007118795.1 Thermoflexales bacterium
ATCGTCGAGGGCGAGGAGAGTCGAATTGCAGCGAAGATCCGGAGGCTGGCGGACGAACGGAAACTGGAAGAGGCGGAGGTCGCCCACGACGGCATGGATGTTGTGCTCCGATGACGATCGCTGCGGGCTGGGATTCTGGTAAGAACAGGGAGATGGCATCACCTGACAGGAGTCAGGGAGCCGAAAGAAAGAGCGGTCACGGTGACGAGTGAGTTTAGGAGGTCATAAGGGATGTCAGTGGTTTTCGGCGCTAATCGGTTGGAAGAATTGGTTCTGAGCGTGTCTGGACTCAGCTTCGACAAGAGTGACATGCAGCGGCTGTCGGACCTGGTCGACGACAAGCTGTACGACCTGCTGCTCATCGGTGTCCGACACGCCAGCTACAACAACCGAGACTTGATCATGGAGCCGGATCTCCCGTTAACAAAAGGGCTGCGTGAGAGCATGCAGAACTTCGAGCTGTATGAGGAGGAGCTGAGAGTCGAACCAGTCCTCGAGGAGCTGGCCACGTATCCGCTCCTGGAGCGTGAGCCCAGTCAGGAGGTCGTTGATCTCCTCCCGGAGCTGATGGGTACGTTGATCATGGTCACCACGCAGCTCATCAGAATCGTCGATCCCGAGGTCACCAATCCGACCGCGGAAACCTGGAGACGGGTCAGGGAGGCGATGGACCTGATTATCTAGGCATCGTCGTTCCCGATTCGGTGGCGGCAGAGCTGGCGCATCGCCCACCAAAGCAACAGTAGGAGGCAGAGCGGGTGTTTACAGACAGAAGGGACGCGGGACAACAACTAGGCCGGAAGCTGGAACCCTACCGAGACGAGGATCCCATCGTGCTGGGCATTCCCCGGGGAGGTGTCGAGGTTGGCTACCAGGTTGCCAAGCACCTAGACGCGGACTTCTCTCTCCTGATCGCCAGGAAGTTGCCTTACCCGGATCAGCCGGAGGCGGGGTTCGGTGCAGTCGCCGAGAATGGGAGCACCGTGATTCTGGAGAGCGCAAGCCAATGGGTCTCCGATGAGACGATCCAAGAGACCATAGAGGAGCAGCGACAGGAGATCGTCAGGCGCGCAGCCGTCTTGAGGGAGGGGGAGCCCCTGCCGGAGCTAGAGGGCCGGACTGTGATCTTGGTCGACGATGGCATCGCGATGGGTTCGACGATGCGAGCCGCCACTAAGTGCTGCCGGCATGAGAATGCCGGGAAGGTGGTGGTCGCGGTTCCTGTCGCCAGCCGAGAGGTCACCGAGCAGCTCGGAGACGAGCGGGACGGTCTAGTCGACGAAATCGTCGTACTGGAACAACCCCGCTTCTTCCGGGCGGTGGCCCAGGTGTATGAGCGCTGGTACGACGTTCCAGACAGTGAGGTAGTCGCTATGATGGAGCGCTGGCGGGCGGAACGGCGACCAAGTGAGTAGAGATTGGGTGTGAAGGGCGCCGTCGACCCGGCCCATGGCACTTGTCTTTCCGCGGCACCAAGCAGGGCACCGTTCCTGCAGATGGAAGCAGGAGAAGCCTGCGCTCTTCTGGCCCGGACAGGCAGGATAAGCGAGGCTGCGAGGCAGGCCAGCCTTGCCCGTAGATGAGAGGAGTCGTTATGTCAGAGTTTGCAGACCGGACTGACGCAGGGCGGAGATTGGCACAAGAGTTATCGGAATACGAGGATCGAGAGGATACGGTGGTCCTCGGGCTTCCCCGCGGTGGCGTGCCGGTTGCGTTCGAGGTGACCAGAAAGCTGGAGGCGCCGCTGGACGTGTTCGTGGTGCGAAAGCTCGGCGTTCCGGGAAACCCCGAGTTGGCGATGGGGGCCATAGCCAGCGGCGGGGTCCGTGTTGTCAATGAAGAAGTCGTCAGTAGCACACGAATCTCCGACCAGCAGATCGAGCGGGTCTCACAGGAAGAGAGAGAGAAGCTGGAGAGGCGGGAGCAGACCTACCGCGGCGCGCGCCCAGGTTTGTCGCTCGAGGGAAAGGTGGTGCTGCTCGTCGATGACGGTCTCGCCACCGGTGCGACCATGCGGGCTGCCATCAACGCTCTCCGCGAACACAGGCCGAGAGAGATCGTGGTGGCGGTACCGACGGGTCCTGCAGAGACGTGCTCGGAGCTCGAGGGGATGGTCGACGAGGTCATCTGTCTTACCACCCCGAGCCCGTTCTTCGGCGTTGGCGGTTCCTACCAGGACTTCTCCCAGACCACCGATGAGGAGGTACGGGATCTCCTGGAGAGGGCAGACGAACTCACTTCCACATAGGGGCCTGCCCAACACCGGGGGTGCCAGTAGTCCTGGCACGACACGAGTTCGGGATGCGGATGGAACTATACAATGAGGAGAGAGATATGCGACAGTCGAGTAGCACCAGAAAGCTGATGGTCGTGTTGTTTGCTGCGGTGCTTTTCACCGTGGGATGTGCACGCCTGGGCATGACCCCTGCGGACGTCGAGCCCACGGAGGCGGATGCCGCGGGCGTGGCCGAGCAGCCGCCGGATGGGGCTGTCGCCGTCGCCGTGGCGCCGACCAGCGGGCCCGGAGGCACCGAGATTGGGGTCGCGGTAGCCGGATTGCCCGCCGATGTGGCTATTGAGGTGGGCCTTGGACGTCCTGACGCTGGGCACGACATCGCTACGAGCGCCCACGCAGATGACGCGGGCACGCTGACCGCTAGCGTGGTCATACCCACTACCGCCGAACCCGGCGAGGAGTGGATTGTGGCCGCGATCTCACCGGAAGGAGCGGTGTGGGGCGTCTCCGGCCCCTTCTCGGTGCAGGAGGCTGAGTATGCGCCGGATGTCGTCGTGGTTCCCGACGAAGGCCCGCCGGGAACGCCGGTGCAAGTGATGGCTCACGGGTTCCCAGCGGAGACTGCCGTCGAAATCGGGATAGGCCGGGTCGACTCGGAGTACGATGTGGTGACCTCGGCGGAGACCGATGGGGCGGGACGGATGGTGGCAGAGATCACGATTCCGGAGTTCGTCGATCCAGCCCACCGGTGGGTGGTCGTGGTGGCCGTCGTGGACAGACCGATGATCCGGGCGATATCCGAGGAGTTCGACGTCACGGAGGTGGCGACACCAACGCCGGTTCCCACAGCCGTGTTCACGCGAACGAATGTCTACCTGGTCGCTATAGGTGACGATGGTCAATTCGGCGAGCGCTTCGGTTGTAACGACAGCCTGGTGAAGTATGAGGTGGCCATCGAGCCGACCGGGGCGCCGCTAACAGCAGCGTTGGAGACGCTACTCTCTATCGACAGCCGGCAGGTAGGGGAGATGGAGCTGACCAATCGCGTTCTCTATCGGTCTGATTTGCAGTTGGAAAGCGTTGAGGTGACGGACGGCGACGCGGTGATCCATCTGTCCGGGACGCTGGACATCGTCGGGGTGTGTGATGAGCCGCGCGTGTGGAGGCAGCTCAGCGAGACAGCCCTCCAGTTCGACACCGTGGAGGAGGTATCGATCTTCATCGACGATACACCACTGGACGAGTTGCTCATGATGGACATCGATTAGATGTCGCCGACCTCAGACGCCGCGAGTCCAGCCGGTGGCGATCTGGTGGCCCAGGCGGTGGCGACAGGATTTGGAGAAGGTAGCACTGAGACGCGGAAAGGAGTCAGACGTGATTTTGAAGACCAGCAGGCCTATGGAGAGACTGGGAAGGATAGCCCTGGCGACGCTGCTAGCACTGACGTTAGCGGTTACGGCAGCGGCGCAAAGTGGTCCCGCCCATCGGGCAGATGAGCGGCCGGGGGAGCCCGGCGGGATGGAGGCTGACGCTGAGACCTATGAACCGAAGATTCTGGAGCGCCGTATGACGCCGGCGGGCGATATCAACACGGTCGTGGAGGTACCCGCGGAGGCGGACACCTACATCGCCTCCGAGTTCCCGCAACAGAATTTTGGGGCCCGAGGAAGCATCTTCCTGGGCTACAGCCTGGAGGACCCTCACTTCGGTGCGCAGCGGATGCTGCTCCGCTTCGATGTGGAAGAGGTGATACCCGAGGAGGCGGCGGTCCGGGACGCTCAGCTGCGCCTCTATCTCCACTACTCGTCCCCAGAGGACGACGTACCGATGCCCACGCACCTGCGTCAGACAGCCGAAGCCTGGCACGAGCATCAAGTTACCTGGGAGACGGAACCAGAGTGGGGGCCGATCCGGGCCGAGAATGAGGTGGGCAGCGCCGACGGGTGGTACGAGTGGGATGTGACGGAACTGGTGGCCGATTGGATGACCGGGGCCGTCGAAAACCACGGGATGTCGATGCACTGCGATGAAAGGATCCAACAGCGGGAGCGCGGATTCTACTCTCGTGAGGCACCCAACCTGCTGTACCCGCGGCTGGTCATCGAGTATGTAACCGATATCGAACCGCCAATCGTGACCGTGGACCCCCTGCCGGAGTTCGTGGGGCGTGACTTCACGGTCTCCTGGAGTGGCCACGATCCCGGTAGCTCGGGCATCGTGTCCTATGATGTCCAGTATCGAGTAGACGAAGGTCATTGGACGGAATGGTTGACCGAGGTCGAATTCGAGGCGGCGACATTCGCGGCCACTCAACACGGCCGATTCTATGAGTTCCGAGCGCGAGGCACGGATGCAGCCGGAAACACGGGGGCCTTCAGCGAGCCTGAGGGCACCACGGTCGATGCAAGGCCGCCCACGACAACCGTCGACCCGCTTCCACCCCTCATCAGAGAGCGGAGTTTCACCGTAAGTTGGACGGGCGAGGACGAGGTTTCAGGGATCCATTATTTCGACGTTCGATATCGGGTCAACCGGGAAGAATGGATTCCGTGGCAGAGTGAGACCCTGGTGACATCGATGACATTCACGGCTGTGCTAGATGGTCGGTACGAGTTCGAGGCCCGGGCAGTGGACCACGTGGGCAACGTGGAGTCCTTCACTGGCGAGGCGGAGGCATCGATCATTGTGGACGTTGAACCTCCGTTCGTCGAGCCCAGGATCTGGGTCCCGCTGGTAACCCGAGGCCATTAGCGAAGCGGGGGAGGCTCAGGCATTGCCCGGCAACCTGAGAGAGGACGACGAGGACGCGGGGGCCCGGGGCATTGGCCTCGATGGCCCGGCCCTCGCGTGTTGGGAAGAGGCAGAAGCCGCTAGAGGTAGTCGCTGGCGCAGGGTACCTGGCTGAGGAGCCAGGCGCACTGAAGCAGATGGCATAACTGAGTAGGGATAGGTCGGGACGCCGCCCGAGTACGGGGATGGACCGACTATCGAGAAGGAGGTAACGTGTACGAAAGCATCGAGGAACTGCCGGACACCGTCAGTGACGTACTACCCCAGGAAGCGCAAGAGATCTACTTGGAGGCCTACAACCGATCTTGGGAGACATATGACAAGGACAGGGAGAGTGGTATGTCCCGCGAGGCGGTCGCAAACCGCGATGGCTGGACGGCGGTCAAGCGGGAGTTCACCAAGGACGACGAGAGCGGTAAGTGGTATCCCGCCGGAGAGGCACCCGAACGGGAGGACGAAGCGGAGGAGAACCTGCTCGGGGGGATCGAGTTTGACGACGTAGTCTAGCCGGAGCCGGCCCTCACGCCCGGTCCAGGGCCAAGTGCCCATTCCGGCTGGGCTGAGTGCTGAACGCTGTCCCGGCGCACAGACTCCCAGGGTCACGATAGGTCGATGTGCCAAGACAGGTCGAGTTGGCTGGCCGGTGTGTTGCCGTGCGTCGGGACAGGTACTGGATCGCTACAGATGGGGGAGGGAAGATGAAGTCAGTTTTCGCGCTGTTCTTGGAGTACGAGGACTGCGAGGCCGCGTTCGATGAGATGGTGGGCCAGGGATTCGATGAACAGGAGATCAATGTGATCACCAAGGAGGAGGTCGCCAAGACGCATGTGGACGTGGATCTGGAACGCGTCCACGTCAAAGCGACGGACGAACTGGGTTCGGAGTCCACTGGTCTGGACATACTGCTGGGTACCCAGCAACCGGTCAAGCTCGGTGAGGTGGGCCGCGTGTACGCTGCCGGCGATATGGCGACCATTGTCGCAAAGACTGCGGCTGCAGACGGAAAGGGGCTGAGGGAAACCTTGCCTGACTTCGACGTGTCGGCGTCAGCGTCGGATGCATACGTAGACGGGTTAGTCAACGATGGCATCCTGCTGTGGATTCGCGCCGCCGACGACCGGGTCTCGGAAGTCGCGAATGTCCTTCGTACACACAATGGGGTGCGCGTCTCCGGTTACGGAGGCTAAGAAGCGTTAAAGGAGGGATCTATGCGCTATCACGAGCTAGTACGCCGGGTTCAAGAGGAGGGTGGATTCGCCTCGCCAGATGAGGCGATGACGGCGATTCGAGCCACTCTGTCAGCCCTGGGTGAGTGCCTGTACCGGACCGAACGGCGGCATCTTGCCTCCCAGCTGCCCCAGGAGGCGAAGGGTTTACTGCACGAATATGTCGACTCGGAGGTCAGGCGGCCCCCGGCACGCTGTCTCACGTTGCAGGAGTTCTACGACCGCGTAGGGGCCCGAGCTAACGTCACGCGGACTCGGGCTATGGAGAAGGCCAGGGCGGTGGCGGGCGTTCTGGAGGACGTCCTCCCAGCTGGGGAGTGGAGACACATTGTCGAGGAGATGCCCAAAGAGTACCGCGAGCTGTTAGGACAGGAGACCTCCGGGCCAGCGGAACCCCAGCGGTTCTGAGTTGCATGATTGTTCACAGCGAGCAGTGCTATGAATGGAAGAAACTCGCGTATTGACACTGTCTCTCAGAGGTAGCGCAGTAAACACAGCCGATGGGGCCACGAGAGAACCCTTTCGTGCCCGGTGGGGCTCAGGGCTCGTCGCCTTCTGCGGCCGAATGGTGAGTCGTGGCGTCTGACGTCAGGTTATCGTATTGGGATGACAGGCTGAACACAGAGGTACTCCATGCCCGAGCTGCCAGATGTCGAGACAATGAGGAGATACCTGGAGTCGACCTCGCTCTACCAGGAGATCGCGGCGGTGAACGTCGAGGACCGTCAGGTGGTCTCAGATCTGTCAGCGGAGAAGTTGACCAAAAGGCTGATGGGGCGGTCCTTCGTCTCTACCGAGCGTCATGGCAAGTATCTGTTCGTGATGCTCGATCAGCCCGAAGAGGGTGTACTTGTGCTCCACTTCGGCGTGACGGGGGGACTGAGGTATTTTTGCGATAGATGCGA
>SKQX01000213.1 GCA_007118795.1 Thermoflexales bacterium
CGAGGACGCCTAGGGCGATGGGCAGGTCGTACGCGGGGCCCTCCTTGCGCACGTCCGCCGGGGCCAGATTGACCGTGATGCGTTTACCGGGGAACATCAAACCCGAGTTGCGGATCGCCGAACGGACCCGCTCCCGGGACTCCTTGATGGCGGCGTCGGGCAGGCCGACCACCGTCAGGCCTGGTATGCCGCCGGATGTATCTACCTCGACGTGTACCAGAAGACCATCGAGTCCGTGGAGGGCGCAGCTGATCACTTTGGCGAGCATCGGCGGTTCCTGGAGATGTCGTACCGGGTAGATGGTCCGCAGTGTATCACAGAGCGGGGGAGTGGACAAGTGCCGGCAATCCGTGGGCCCTCGCACGCCACCTCGTCCGCGGGGTGATATCCAGGCAGTCCGCTCATACCTCATCCCGCATTCGAGTAGGTCCGGCCCACGCCGGTTCTCCATCCTTCCGGCCTGGCGCGAGCTGGTGTTAGAAGCTCTAGCTCGGTAACGAGCTGGTGCCCCACGTGCTGGACAAGCAGCCCAAGCGATTTCAGTCCCGAGCGATGAGGGTGCTGCGTGAGATCATGTCCGCTCCGGACCGTGACAGCGCTCTGGAGGAGATCGCCATCTTCTTCGAAGAGTACGGAGCCCGTTATCCCAAGGCCGTTGAAACGCTGACCAGGGATCAAGTTCAGTTGTCTACGTTCTTAGGCCTTCCTGCTGAGCACTGGATCCAGCTGCGGACGACCAATCCGGTTGAATCGACGTTTTCCATAGTCGAGGCTCGGACGAAAAAGACAAACCGTGCAGGTTTCCGGAGCGCTGGCCTGACCATGGCTTTCAAGCGGCTTCTGGCGGCTGAAAAGCGTTGGCGTAGAGTCAATGCACCTCACCTCGTTGCTTTGGTCAAGGCCGGTGTCGAGTTCGCGGACGGTGGAGCCAGGATGCTCCAGCCAGAGCTAGCACCGGCTGATCTATTCACGCGCTCCCCATCAGTCTTCGCTGCCAGTGAGGTGTCAATCCCCAAGACTTGACAATAGTTCGGTTCCCGATTACGCTCTGATGCGTCAGGTCGATGAGGCAACGATGCTGGCCGTTCTGATCGGGGATTAAGCCTCCCTCCCACGGAAGCAGGTCTGTTGCTGGGCATTCGCAACTGGCGTGTCTGTGCTTCAGAGCGGCATTTCAAAACAAGAATCTAGGATAGAGCCGGTGCTGCGCCAAGTGCGCGGGGAGGGGAATTCAAGAGCATGGTAACCATTGAGAAGGACACCACCACAGACCAAAGGTCTGCAGAACTGGCCGTCTATGTTGACGCGCTAGGGGCGCAACTGTACGGCGTGGCCTCAGCTGAGATGTATGAGGAACACTTTCCGGCGAAGCCCTCGCCGAGGCAGTTTGTGCCCAAGGCCAGATCTGTTGTGATCATAGGTATGCCTTTCACTCGAGGCGTGATGACTACGGTGCTCAAGCACGAGCTCGCCGGCCTGCGGCCGAAGCCGGGTGAGGAGCTCTCCGGCGATAAGGTTCCAGTGCGCGGCGCCGAGCGGTTCTTTCTTGACCCGGAGAACGACATGTTGGACCACGAAGTGGCCCTGATAGCTTATAAGATAGCTCGCTATGTCGAGGGCAAGGGCTACAGTGCGATGCACCTTCCCACGGAGAAGAAAAGCGACCGTCGCTTCTGGACGGCTCCATTCTATCATATGCCCGCTATGTACCTTGCTGGTCTGGGCACGATGGGGCTGAACGCGAGCATCATCACCCCTGAGTATGGACCCCGCGTATGGGTAACTTCTGTCATCACCGACATGGAATTGCGTCCAGGTCGCCCGATGACCGAGGATGTCTGCACAAGCTGCGGTCTGTGCGTGGAGAACTGTCCCGTGAGTGCCCTGGACGGGGAAGGTTGGAAGGACGTTTACAAGTGTTCGGCTTATGGTTGTTGCGCGACGTGTATCGCTATCTGTCCCGTTGGAGAGGGCGCCGGGTGCTGACAATTGGGTGGCACTTGCACTGAGCGGCTGCGCGACACGCCAAGCCCCCGTACCGACGAAGCCGGTATCTTGCCATATCGTCAGAACAACGTCTTTAAGCCGGCAGGGCGTGAAAGCAAGGCCTTGAGGCAATGTCGAGTATGACAAGTGTGAAATGACCCCCAATACCTGGACACTTGTCAGGCGTTTGCTAGTTTCCAGTCGCGGATCGTAGCATGTGCCTCCCGCCACTGGGCCTCGTAGTGGAGGGCGCAGCTGATCACTTTGGCGAGCATCGGCGGTTCCTGGAGACGTCGTACGGGGTAGATGGTCAGCAGTGTATCACAGCGCTGGGGAGCGGACAGCTGCCGGTAATCCGTGAGCCCTCGCGCGCTGCCTCGTCCGGGGGGATATCCAAGCAGTCCTTATCATACCCCATCCAGCACTCGAGTGGATGCGGTCCGCGTCGACTATCCTTCCAGCCCGGCGCGAGTAACTGTGGACGACCCTCTTAGTTCGCGGTTGGGTTGCCCTTGCGGATCTCCTGTGGGCCAACAGAGCCGATGGAGCCCCGGACGAACTGATCGCTGATTATCCCGGCTCCAGCAGCTCGATGTGGAGCAGAGCCCCCGCCTCGCAGATCTGACGCCTCACCCGCCTGTCCTCGGGACCGGGCGACCGGTCCCCGGACGGGTCGGGTGGTTGCTGGCCACGATGATGGCTGCGGGGCTGCCGCTCCGCCCGTCCCGGCCTCCGTCCTTGTCAGGTCGACTCATCGTGTCTTCTTCTATCCGCTTCCAGCGAATCCATCGTTAGTACTGTGGTGCCCCCATCGCCCGGCACAGATCCACGAGCTCGGGCAGGATGTAGCGTCCCGTGTCGGCGATCTGGACATCGTCCAGCCATACCGATGCGTTGAGGCATACGCCGTCGGTATGCACGGGAGACCCGTACTCCTTCGGGGTAGCACCAATACCGAACTGCATACAACCGAAGACACGCTCATCCTCAAGGATCCGCCCGCTTACCTTCAAGACGCCGGGGTTGAACCCAAAGCAGGCGTGATCGATCAAGTAGACCGCCGGGTGATCAAAGCTCTCCAGCCAACGGGCAAAGACTCTAGCGTCCTCCTCTCCGTCAATGCCTGTGACGTACCCGGCCTCCACAGAGAGCCGGACGGGTGTCCCCAGCACGCCCAGTTCTGCGGGGGGCCAGATGACGCCATCGAACACCAATACCCCGTCGCCATGCTCGCGCAGCACGTTGAACCAGGATTGACCGCCGAGCATCTGGGCGTAACCGGAGTCATCCTCCGGCGCCCACGGTGGATCATGGAGATCCTGGTCCACCTTGAGGGTCAGGTCCATGCCTGCCGGCGTGGTGACGCGGACTGTCTCCGCTGCCTGCGAGAGCTCGTAGAGCCGCCTGGCCATCTCCTTCAAGGGTGCGTAGTTTGGCCGGCCGATGGTGCGAACCATCATGTCCACATCCATGCCGGTCAACGCCACATAGATGGCTCCGTGCTCCAGAGCGGCAAAGTAGGCCGGCCCGTACTGCAGGTAAGCTACCGCAAAATCAAACCAGATGTCCGCTCCGGTAACGGCTTTGCCCATCGGTTCGGGTGGGGCCTGCATCGTGGCAGCCATCTGCGGGTGCCAGACGACCGTAGGCGTGCCCCCCATCACGTGTACCGCCCGGGCCGTCGCCCACATCACGCGCGCATCGGACGCCGTGTCGCCCGAGATCAGGACCTGCTGTCCGGGTTTCACGGGACGAACCTCCGTCACGAGCTTGTGGGCCGCACGTGCGAGTTCCAGGTCGTAATACTCGTTCCGCGTTTCAGTGCCAATTTCGATGTTCATGCCAAAGGGCTCCTTTCAAACTGTGATCCGGGGAAGTCCTTTCCAATTCTCCCCTTACGTTCTGTTCGCCGCTGAATCTGGCGCTGCGAGCAAGACGAATGGTACATGGCAGAGTTCCGGTAGGATCCCACCGCCCCTTATATCACGCCTGACACGTGCTGGCGCCGTAGAGAAGAACGTGACCTCCTCTTCCATCATCTCCGTTTGGCCTGAACCTGGGGACTCGCCAGGGCCCACCGCAGGCTCATCGGAATCCGCGCTCTCGAATCCGTGGGCAGGCCAACAGCCAAGAATCGGTTCCTGTCCTGCCGGGTCCGTACAACTGCGACCTCCGACACCAGGTGGCATCGATTGCGCCCACAAGCACCATCACACTTCCACGGTCTTCCAACGTCCCCTGCGGAACAAGAAGATGGTGAGGATGGCCCGTGCTGACCAGTCGACTGCCATCGCTCCCCACACGCCGGGGAGGCCCCAACCGAACACGACCGCGAACAGGTAGACCACAGCCACTCGGAAGCAAAGCACACCGAACAGGCTCACGTACAGGGGAGTCCGGGTATCACCGGCTCCTCTCAAGCTGCCCGAAAGGCCCATGCTGATGGCCAGGCCCCATTGTCCCAGAGCGGACACCTGCAGGGCCACACCGGCCAGCGCGAGGACTTGGGGGGTGGCGCCGAACACTCGCACAATCTGCGGCCCGGCGCCAGCGAAGAGCAGACCCATAAGACCCATAAAGCTGCACGAGAATAGCAGGATCCGTCGTACGCTCTTCTCCGCCAGATCAACTTGACCGGCACCCAGGGCCTGTCCTGTGAGGGTGGAGGCGGCCATCGCGAATCCCCACCCCGACATGAAGGAGACCGATTCGACCTGAACTGCGATCTGATGAGCGGCCAGGGCAGCGGTACCCAAAGAGGCTACGATCCGCATAAACAACACATACCCTACCCGCTGAATAGCTTGCTCTCCTAGATTCGGAAACGCCAGCCGAAGGATCCGTATGGCCAGTTCCCCATCCCACCGAAGCAGCATTCGGGGCGACAACCTGATGCGGCCATAACTTGTGAACAGCGCACCCAACATCAAGAACCCGCCGAGGGTTCTCGCCGAGGTGATGGCGATAGCAGCTCCACTCAGCCCCAGCATGGGGATGGGGCCGCCTCCAAAGACCAGGAGATAGCTGGCGACCCCATTCCACAGGTTCATCGTGAGGACGACCAACATAGGCGTCCGCGTATCACCGGCCCCGCGCATGACGCCACTGGCAACGGCTATGGGAAAGCTGAAGACGGAAGTCAGCAGGATGACACGCATGTATCGGGTGCCCTGTTCCACGACACCGGGACTGCCTCCCATCAACCTCAGGATGTCGTCCACCAGGGGGATCAGGATGATGGTTGCCAGCAACGCTGCCACCACACCCAGGAGAAGGGCCTGAGCTGCGACCCGTTTGGCCATCTCTGGATCTCCCCGTCCGAGGAAACGGGCCACCATCGCTGTGGCAGCGATGCCAGAAGCCTGGAACAACCCATCGGCAATCCACAGAAGGAGAGTCGTCAACCCCACCGCAGCCAGCGCGACATCGTCTCGAAGCCATCCAATGAGAAGTGTCGTCGTGGTGCCGATGGTCATCGATAGAACACTCTCGAGAATCGCTGGAGCAGCTAGGCGCGCAATTGTGCGGTCAAGGTCATCAGGTCGGCGAATGAGGTTCCCCCAGGAATTTGTGTCGCTTGCAGCTCATTTGTTGTGATCCTCTGGCAGGCTTGAAGCCGGTCTAAACCGGGAGCCTTCGTCGTCGGGCTGTGGGCAATCTGGGCAGGTGAGTCGTTTCGGCGGTCCACACTGTCCACAGCCTGCGGTCACGTGCCATCTTCAGACTCCCAGCGCGCACGTCCGCTGTTCGTCAAAGGCGGTACGGGGCCGACGGAAGAATGGCGACGCTCTGCATTATAGTAGGCCATTCGCTGGCCCACAACTGTCCCCACGTCGGGCACCGTCTGCCCTTCCAAGAACAACGCGTGTCCCTTGCCCTTCAAAATGGCCGTTAAAGCATCCCATCTCGGGTTTGTCTTTGCCTCCGCGCAAGACGTACGAAAGCTGCAGGCCGTTCGCCAGACCCACTTGGGCCGTTGACTTGTAGCCTGTGACGACCGAGCTTTCTCAGGCGTGGTGCATAGAGCTTCGCCCCATCTTGCACCCATGATACAGGATCCCCCGAAAACTGGACAGATACGATAGTTCACGTAGAATCTCTCCGAAGGGTGAAACACAATGGCCAGGCGACGGGAATTCACCCCCAGGTCGAGGCCCAGCTGGCACGGGAAGAGTTGACCGGCGTCAAGCCGCAGGCCGAGATCTGCCGCGAGCACCGGCTGAGCCGTCAGGTCTTCGCGCGCTGACGGGTGGAGCCTGTGGAAGGGGCTGAGATCTTCGCCACCGAACGGAGTCGTAGCGGTGAGCAGGAGCGGATCGCCTAGTTGGAGCAGACGACCGGGCCGCCCACCATGGAGTGGGAGGTGTCAAGAAAGGCCTCGAACATCTTGACCTCTCTGTCGAACGGAAGCGGAAGACAATCGACACGCTTGTTCGAGAGGCCCCCGTCATCGTGGCCTGCCAGGTCCTGGGAATGGCCCGGAGCACATACTACTATCAGGCTGCCTGGAGCTCCGACGAACCAAGGCTCAAGGAAGCGATCAAGGAGACGGCTGTTGATTGGCCGACTTACTCGTTCACGGTTTTGCGAAGGAGGGTACACTTGTGATGGAAGTGACAGAAGCGAAGTTCATGAACTTGGCATTTGAGAAAGCCCTGGCAGGGATAAGAGTCGGACAGTCGCCTTTTGGAGCTTGCGTTGTCCAGAACGAGCAGGTGATCAGTTGTGCCCATAACACCGTCTGGGAGAGCATGGATGTCACCGCGCACGCCGAGATGAACGCGATCCGTGAGGCTTGCCGCGCGTTGGGTGTAGTCGACCTGTCAGGTTGTGTCATCTACTGCACGTCTCAACCCTGTCCCATGTGCTTTGCGGCGTGCCAAAAAGCAGGGATTGAGAGGCTCGTCTACAGCACACGGGCGGAAGATACGAGAAGAGTCGGGTTTGGCGCCCGTGCCACGGCCGAAGAAAGGGTGAAGACGTGCCTGCCTGATGCCTGCATAGAAGTTGTACCTGACTTCCTCCGTGAGCAGGGCCTTGGCGTGTTGGAAGTATGGCGCACAGAAGGTGATGGAAGGATCTACTAGAGCCCAAGCTCCTGCCCCGAATTCCCACGCCACGAATCAGCCGAGCTTTGGCTCAGTGTTCCTCGCACCGCCACCTCGTGC
>SKQX01000192.1 GCA_007118795.1 Thermoflexales bacterium
CAGACCCCTCGGAGCTGGTGGGAAGACGCGTGGCAGTCGGGGTCTCAGACCCCTCGGAGCTGGTGGGAAGACGCGTGGCAGTCGGGGTCTCAGATCCCTCGGAGCTGGTGGGAAGATGCGCGGCAGTCGAGGTCTCAGACCCCTCGGAGCGGGTGGGAAGACGCGGGGCGGTCGGGGTCACAGACCCCTCCGAGCGGGTGGAAAGAGCTGATGGGAAGACGGCACCTTGTGTCTCTGGGCGGACCCTGTATACTGAGAGAGAGCAATGGCGTTACCAAGATATCACACACCACGATAGCAAGGAGGCACACTATGGACCCTTCGCGAAAGAGGATGATCATCCTCATGACCGCCCTGGTCATGCTTCTCGCCATCGGCCAGGGGGCCGTCATCCTCGGCTGGGAGGCAGGGCTAAGCGCCAGCTGGATACTCCTGGGATTGGCCCTGATCCTGGCCGGGCTCTTCGGTCCCCTCGTCCGCCGATGGACGGGTCTGGCCGAGACGCAGGAACAGGTCTGGTCTTTGCTACGCATCAGTCACCTATTCCTGGGTGTGGGATTCCTGGTCTCTGGGGGTCACCACTTCCTCGACGTGCCACGGGCCCCGCTCCATATCCTACAGCTTGGGGCCTTCAGCGTGGGCCTCATCCTGGCCCTAGCCGCCCTCGTCAGGGCACTGAGCGAAGGCTTAGGCTAGTAGAAGGATCGGTAGCTTCACCGGGATGCCCGGTGCCACCCGTCTGGGGATCACCAACCTGACCACATCGGCCTTCTAACAATCACCCGCCGCCGTTGACTTGACAAATCCACCACTTCGTGGTCTCATGTACACAATTATTGCGGGATAGAAGCTGGGGTTCGTCCCGGCCTCTTTCCCTGACAAAGGAGCCCCGCAGTCGTTGCGGGGTTCTTCGCGTGAGATGGATCGAATGGCATCATCAGGAAAGGACATGCTATTCTCTACTGTTGAGTGAGGAAGACGATGGCTAGGACCGCTGAACTTACAAGAAGGGTACGCATTATTGGCATATTCGCCCACGTGGACGCCGGCAAGACCACCACGTCGGAGGCGTTCCTGTACTACGCGGGACGCATCCACCGGGCCGGTCAGATCGACGCGGGCGATACCCAGCTGGACTTCATGGAGCAGGAGCGGGAGCGCGGCATCACCATCATGGCCGCCGCGACTGCCTTCCACTGGCGCGGGCACCGCATCAACTTGATCGACACCCCCGGCCACATCGACTTCACCGCCGAGGTGGTGCGCTCCATGCGCGTCATCGACGGCGGCGTCTTAGTGGTCTGCGGCGTCGGAGGTGTGGAACCTCAGACCGAGACCGTCTGGATGCACGCCAATCGGGACAATTTGCCGCGCGTGCTCTTCATCAACAAGCTCGACCGCCGTGGGTCCAGCTTCGACCGCGTCCTTGAAGAGGTTGGTCAGCGGTTGACCCCAAACGCCATCCCCGTGCAGCTGCCCGTGGGCACCGAAGACGGTTTCCGCGGCGTAATCGACCTCCTCGAGCAACACGCCCTCATTTGGCACCAGGGCGAGGAGGATCCAGCCGTCGAGCCGATCCCCGCCCCTCTCTCACAGCGAGCAGCCACCGCGCGGGCCCGGCTAGTCGAGGCCATCTGCGAGACCGACGATATCCTGCTGGAGCACTGGCTCGAGGGCGAGGAACCCGACGTGACCACCCTCAAGGCCGCCCTGCGCCACGCCGTCCTCGAAAGCGAGCTGGTGCCAGTCCTCTGTGGGGCGTCTCGCGAGCGCATCGGCATGCAGCCCTTGCTGGACGCCGTCGTCGACTACTTGCCAGGTCCAACCGATCTAAGACCGATTCTGGGCGCCGTCCCGGGAGATGGGGACCAGATCATCGAGCGGCCCGACGATCCCGAGGCGCCGTTCTGCGCATCCGCCTTCAAGATCGTGACCGACCCCCACGTGGGACACCTGACCTGGGTGCGCGTCTTCTCCGGCCAGATGGGTATCGGCGACCGCGTTTACAACCCACGGACCGAGGAGATGGAGCGCATAGGCCGCATCTACTTCCTCCACGGCAACAAGCGAGAGCAGGTCGATCGTATGGCGGCCAGCGACGTCGTGGCCCTGGTCGGCCCCCAGTCAGCCGTCACGGGCGACACCCTATGCGATCCAGAGCAGCCGATCATCCTGGAGACCTTCGAGTTCCCGGATCCGGTCATCAAGGTGGCCTTGAAGCCGCCCTCCAACGAGCAGCGGGAGAAGCTGCGCGAGGCGGTCCGACGCCTCGCCGAAGAGGATCCGACCCTGGAGCACGGGTACGACCCCGAGACCAGCGAGGAGATTCTGGCCGGGATGGGTGAGCTCCATCTGGAGATCGCCGTCGACCGGCTGCAGCGGGAGTTCGGGCTTACCCCGCAGACCAGCCCGCCGGAGGTCGCCTACCGCGAGACGATCCGTAGGCCGGCGGAGACCATCACCACGTACCGGAAGCAGACCGGCGGTCACGGCCATTTCGCCGAGGTCGAGCTGCGCGTGGAGCCGCTGGCCCGCGGGGAGGGCGTGGTCTTCGAGAACGAGGCCTCGGCCGCGGACGTTCCCACGGAGTTCATCCGCCCCGTCGAGATGGGCGTCCGCGGGGCGCTGGAGAAGGGGATCATCGCCGGCTACCCGGTGACCGACGTCAAGGTGACGCTTCTCGACGGGAAGATCCACGAAGTCGACTCCGCCGCGATGGACTTCGAGATCGCCGGTTCGATGGCGGTCCAGCGCGCCGTCCGTCAAGCGTCCCCGGCCCTACTCGAGCCTCTAATGGAGCTGGATATCAACGTGACCGAGGAGCAGCTGGGCGCCGTGGTGGCCGACGTCGGGCGTCGCCGCGGCAGTGTCAGTGACATCCGGGTGCGGGGGGAGATGCGCAACATCCGTGGCGACGTCCCCCTGGCGGAAGCCCGGGGCTACGCCACGGACCTGCGCAGTCTGACCAAGGGCCGCGGAACGTTCACACTGGAGTTCGACCACTACGCCGTCGTCGCCGACGGTATCGCTGAGGAGATCATTGAGCGGCGCAAGGAGGAGGGGAAGCTGCGGGAACGGTAAGGCCGAGCCCCCTCCAGCTTTCCCTGTTTTCCGGGGGAGGCGTAGCGGCTCTGAAGGCCCGCTCCGCTTCCCCCGGGTTCAGCACCAATGCCCTATCTCGGGCGCCGGGTCATATTCCCGTTGCCCCCTTGCCGACTGATTGCGCTACTCGACGCGAACTTCGGCGCCGAGGTCGTCCGTCCGGACGACGTAGTTCTCGCCCTCTGCCTCAATGGTCAACTCCCAACCCGGTGTCATCACCTCTGCGCAAACCTCATCCGGCTCACCCAGTCCCAGACAGGCGTCCGGCCATTCCGTCCACTGGGCATCCACCACTTCCATGTCCTCCATGGCGATGCCGGTTTCGTCGCTGAGAACACTCATGGCAGCGTCCTCGACCTCAGGCGGTGCGTCGGTGGGGTCTTGCGGTTCCGGCGGCGCCGGCTCGCACGCACTCAACGCCAGCGCTAACCCCATCACCACGACAGTCGCAACGATCATCTTCACCTTGCGCCAATCCATCGTCTGTACCTCCCTTTCGCTTTCGGTGTAGCCACTCCCCGTTCTGCCGGAACAACTCCGGCCTCCCTCCGGCCCCCGTCTCTCGTGCCCTATCACCTCCCGAACCAAGCTCCGATCCATGCCGAACTCCGAGGCCGCATCAGAACCCACCACGCCGTCCGTCGCTATCACAGATTCCCCGGCACCCGGCCTCCGCCAGCGTGACTGTGCTCCCGACGCTCCCATCCTACCACAAAGCCGGAGGATTAACCGCTGGTCCAGGTTTGCAACGGGTTTGAGTTAGGTTTGACGCGGGAATCCCCGCACGACCGATTTCTGGCCTGACACCATCGCAGACCCGCCATGCACGAACTCGTGGCAAGAAGTCGGAGCAGGAAGTCGTGGCAAGACGTGGGGGCAGGAAGTCGTCGGAAGATATCCTGGCACGAGATTGTGACAAGAGCTCGTGACACAAATGCCGTGGCACAAGGTCTTCAGGATCAAGGGCCGTACACCGGCCCACCGCATGGCAATGGCACAGCGTTTGATCTCGAGCAGCCCGCCAACCCCCACACAGAGTCCGGGCGGGTCTGTGACCGATCCCCTCGCCGGCCACTCCAGCCCGATCTTTCAAATGGCCGCGACGTGGTGACGGCAGCAAAAGGCGAACTCGCTACCCTCTCCCTCTCCCTCTCCCCCTGGGGGGAGAGGGCCAGCCTGGCGAGGCCGGTCCGTGAGGGGGGATCATCGCTGGCACTATCGTCCTCGTTTGCAACTCAACGCTCACATAGCGAAAGCGCTATCTCAGTTACTGCGAGCGTCGGCGACCGGGTTCTCCGTCTTCGGTACCGCTGCACCCCGCATAGACCATTTCTTAGTGGCGCAGCGCAGAACCTCATTCCTCCCAGCCGTATGTCCCCAGCACCTCGGCGAAGTAGATCGTGTGCTGCTCCTCCAGCGGGCTCAGGCGATGCTCCGGCGTGAGGAGCTGGTGAGGTGGCACCACCCGGGTGTAGATCCGGCACTCGACGTTGATGGGACACTCCAGCACCGAGGGTGCCCGCACGTGCACGCTAGGCAGGGGGGTCAGACCGGCCGCGGCGAACTTGTCGTCGAACTCGCGGCCCGACCGCGTCCCACAGAAATGCACGGCGTCTCGAATCGCGTCATCGGGTACGGAGATGACGAACACCGGCACATCCTCGAGGAACCGCCAGGAGTAGCGCGGCGGCGCCACCGCGATCGCAAACATCGGATTCCCGTGGTAGCTCCGGCCAATCTGACCCCAGCCCAGGGTCAGCAGATTCTGATCCCCCTTCCGGTCCACCACGGTACACAGCACCCCGCCGTTCGCCATCCGCCGCAGGACATTCCCGGCCTCAGCCAGCAAGTTCAGCTCCCGACGCTCTTTCATCATCTCCTCCGATTTGCTATGGTGAACTGGAGACGAATATCCCGACTGGAGCCTCCGCTCGACGCGCCCCAGCCGGTGGCGCACGGCCTCCGGCGATGCCCCGACTCCCCGGTGTGAGCCAGCGGCTCAGCTCACCCGATTCTTCGGGCGCCGCTCCCTCCGGCGCATACCTGGCCTGGCCGGCACCCGACCGGACCCAGTCTACGCCCCACTATCAGCTTGTCAACCAGCCGGGCCAGCCTGCTCCTCGTCTGAGCGGGCCGTACCGCCCTCACCCATCCTCGCGCCGGGCGGATCTGCCCCTCTCCCAGCCCCCAGCCCCCATCCCCGCTCCACGTCCCGAGCCAGGAACCCGGTCCCCTTCCGAAGCCATTTTCTACTCCAGCCGTCGAGCTGAAGAGCACGCCTGCAGGCTTACGGGGGAAGCCACAGGGGTCGCCGGAGGTCTCCGGGGCATAGATCCGTGGACGGAGGCTGGTCACAGCGGACCCGCGCGCTCAGACCGCGGTGGTCGGTGACACCCCCTGGCCGCTCCGGGCACGCAGTTCTCTGTCAGCAGAGCCAGCTCGGTCACCAGATCGAGACCGGCCCAGCCGGGGATACGATCGGGGTGCCGGTCCCACCCCGATGATGGTGAGCCTATTGCTCGACCCGTATAGTGTCCCCGAACTCGTTCGTCCTCACGACGTAATACTCCCCATCTGCGTGGATGGTCAACTCCCAGCCCGGTGCAATCACCTCTGCGCAAACCTCATCCGGCTCACCCAATCCCAGACACGCGTCCGGCCATTCGGTCGAGGTAGCCTCCACAACGACCATATCCTCGACGGGGATGCCCGTCTTGTCGCTGAGTTCCACCGTGGCCGCCTGCTCGACTTCGTACAGGATATCTGTCGGGTCCTCCGGGACTGTCGGCTCCTCCGGCACCGCCGGCTCGCACGCGCTCAAGGCCAGCACGAGCGCCATAGAGACAGCGGCTGCAACGATCACCCTGGTCGTCCTTCCGTCCATCGTCCTTGCCTCCCCTCTGTTGACTACGCGAGACGCACCGTTCTACGGTGGGTTCCTCCCGCCGGCCTTCCCCATTCCCTCGTCTCCTATCACCTCCTGAACATCATCATCCTGACGTCGGTGCGAGCCCGTGACGACCTCTCCGACTCCGCCAGCTCCGGCCTCCCGTGGCAGTTCGATCATGGTAACATATGGGCATTATGCCTACCGGTGGTCTGGGTTTGGATTGAGTTTGAGCTGAGTTGGCCCGGGAGACTGCGTCGTCGCCCCATCGTCCAGGCCCTGTTCGGCCGAGCAAGGACGGGGCTGGTTGACCGAGGCGACCTTCTTGACAAAAAGCGCTCTGACGTCTAGAATCCCGCTTCGTGCGCCACCGGTCTGACCAGGGGCGCCATGATCCGAGGAACTGATACCGGGAACGCCAGGGAAGATCCGGCGCACGGATACCCAGCCCCTCCGATGAAGACATGCCCTGCCGTCGGCCAGGATACCGGACGCTGCAGGCAGAACCGGGGGGCGGCGATGCCCACGGCCTTCGGCTGTCACGCGGAGCGCGGTCCAGGGGCTTCCCCCCACCCCGGCTTCGTCGTGGTAACGAATCAGGAGATGAAGATAGATGGATACGGTTGCAGACCCAGGCATAAGCACCCGAGACAGCCTGGCCGGGATGCCCGAGGATCGCGTCCTCTCCACGCCCCGATCTCCCCATGCCAGGCTCGACGTAGCTGACGCGCCCGCCATCCGCGGGCTTGGTTTTCGCCGCTTTCGCGGGGACGAGGACTTCCCGCTGATGGCGGCGGTCGCTGAGCGGTGCAAGGCCGCCGACCAGCACGAGTTCGTCGAGACGGTGGAGGACCTGCGGCGTTACTACCGCCATCTGGTCAACAGCCGCCCCAGCACCGACATGCTCTTCGTCGAGATCTTCGGCGAGCTCATCGGGTACACCCGCGTCTGGTGGGCTCAGGTCGTGGAGGGGCCGCGCATCTACAGCCACTTCGCGAATCTGGTCCCCGAATGGCGGGAGAAGGGGATCCGGCGCGCGATGCTCCGGCACAGCGAGCGTCGGCTCCGGGAGATCGCTGCCGACCACACC
>SKQX01000205.1 GCA_007118795.1 Thermoflexales bacterium
AGGAATTATGGTAGGTGAGTATAGGAAAGGTATTTGCGGGGGATAGGAAGGGTATTAGAACCTGCGGGGCCCGCTCATTCTCCGTCAGCCAGAACAGCTGCGGCGCGGCGGTGGGAGTGGGAAGAGCGCTGGGTCGTGCTCTTCCCACTCCGGGGCGCCGCGATGAGTCGTGTGGTTCACCGGTGCGGGGCCGGCGGAACACCGGTTACGAAGCGCCAGCCACTTGCTCCTCTGGCTCCATCAGCTGTCGGAGTCTCCGGATATAGGCCTTCGAGCTGGATTGGCTGAGCCACTCTCTCACGTGTTTGTAGCCGTAAAGACGCAGCATAGGGACCGTCAGAATATCGCGCAGCTGGGTCCAGGACTCGTGGGATAGGGCGTCGCGCAGTACACCCAGGAGGTCGGGCCAGCGGGACGGCAGCATAGAGAGCATGGCGACCCGCGGCAGCTGGACCCGCAGCTTGCGCTCGCGCCACAGGAGGCTGATCAAGAAGGGCAGGTTGCGGGTCACATTGGATAGGAAGAGAGTCAGCACGTGCCGGGCGGAGTAGAAGCGGGCCATCGCCCGGCAGATACCCATCTGGAGCTCGTAGGCACTCATCTGCATCGGTTCAACGACACAGTGATGACCGTCGTACAGGCTCAGGTCATCAGTGAGGAGGCGCCCCTGCTGCCTCATGCGCTCATAGAAAGGGGTGCCCGGGCAAGGGGTCAGCATGAGAAGCTGGACGGTGTCGATCTCATTCTCCAAGGCGAAGTCGACCGTGCGGTCGAAGACGGTCTTGTCGTCGGTATCGGCTCCGAGCACGAACATCCCGTGGACGTGGATGCCGTAATCGTGAAAGGCCTGAACACTCTCAGTGACATCCCTCACGTCCTGGTGTTTGTTGTAGGCCTCCAACGTGGCCTGACTGACGGACTCGAAGCCGCAGTAGACCATGGCGCAGCCCGAATCGCGCATCAAACTAAGGAGTTCGTGATCCAGCTCCCGGCTGCGCCGATCCTGAAAGACAGCGTCGGCACGCATCTGCGCCGACCAGTGTGGCGTCAGGTCCCGATCGATCATGCCCCGTAGGAGGGCTTTGGTGCGACGTTTGTCGACGACGAAGTTATCGTCGTAGAAGAATATGTCGCCGCGGCCCCTATAGGTGGCCAGTTCATCGAGCACGTTCTCGATCCCCCGGGCACGCACCTTACGCCCGAACATGTGGATCACCGAGCAGAAATCGCAGCTGTAGGGACAGCCCCACTGCGTCATGATGGGGATGTTCGTCATTCTCTCGTGACCAACGATCAGATCCAGGGCCGGATCCGGTAGGGTCTTAAACGCCTCCGGGGGACAGGGCCGCCGGTCAGGGTTGTGGACCGGCTGCCCGGTCGAGTCGTGAAAGGAGAGTCCGGCAATCCCATCCAAGCTATCGCCGCTGTCAAGGGCAGCGACCAGTTCCGGCATGGTCTCCTGGCCCTCGCGCCGGACGACGAAATCACAGTGCTCCAATGCTTCGTCGGGCAGGAAGGTGGCGTGGGGGCCCCCGATGACCGTTGGGATGCCGAGCTCACGGACCTGCTTCGCCATATGATAGGCCGCGGGTGTGGTAGCGGTGGTCGTTGAGAAGCCGACCACGCCAGCCTGGGCCACGTCGGCCCAGTCAACGGGCGCCAGCGTCTCCACGTAGATGCGCACGTCGTGACCCTCGTCACGCAACACCCGTCCGATTAGCGGCAGCCCCAAACGGGGCAACAGGGCCCGGTCAAACACGTTCAGCCCAGGAGCCTTGGGCTCGATCAGTCGAATCTTCATAGCGTCCTCCCGTCGTCATCATCCCAAGGAAAAGGCACTTCCCTGGAGCGGCAGTACCAGCGAGCGAGACCTCTTGGGACGAGAGACCCTGCTCCAGGGAGCCAGTCGATCGACCTACCCCGTAGCACGTACGGAGGCGGTCGGGCGCGACACGTCCAATACCCTCAGCCCGAGTAGGCTTCGTCCGAGAAGAAGTTCGAGGGAGCCTGAGTCAGCTCCCGTCGCTTTGGGGTCAACAGCGATGCGGTTTCGGACGCTGCCTAGGGCTGTAGGGTTGGACAGGATCGCGCTCGGACCGGAAGGATCGAGGACAGGGAGATAGAGGGGAGGTGGACGTCAAAGAAGGAGAAAAACTTCTCTGGCGCAGTCAACGGAGCGACGTGAGACCGATGTTGGCTGCTCGAGAGCCAGCGGAGCACCAATCCTAGGCACAGCTCGAGCAGCGCCTGGGCGGCGCTCTCCTCCGCCGAGAGTTTGTGGGAGTCCTGCTCATAAGAGCGGGCGAGCCCAAGGATGTGCTCCCGCGACACACTAAGGTGGGGTGCTACCTGGCGCAGGACGCTCAGCCGACGGCGACCATCCAGCACCAATCCACGGGCCAGGGCTTCCGCCTGAACGGCGCTGCCGTTCAGGGCTTGGGAGACCGCGACGGTTATCTGCAGCAGAACAAGCGGCTGCACGGGGGGAAGCCCCTTGAGCGAGACTCTGGCCCCCAGGCACAGCAAAGAGGATCGGATCTCTTCCCTCGGCGAGAGCATATTGCGGTTATTATAGGACGGACTGATGGGAAGTCAAGCAGCGGGGTCCGGTGTAGATCAAGGGATGGTCCGCTGGCTGGGCCGAACCGAGGGGGATGGCGAGAAAACTCGCCGTCACGGCTCGACGGGGCCGCCCAAGCGCAGGGGTGGGGGTGCCGGATCCGCCTGTGCGGCGCACACGGGACGGCACTCCGTCGTTAGGAGTTTCTCCGCCTTGTCAACCCGTGGACTTGCGACTGGAGGGCAAACGCTCTATAATCTTGTTACCTATCTCGTGGGTTTCGATGAGAGAGGATACATCGTAGACAGATCCCATCGCTGCAGAAGAGTCGAAGCGTGGAGTTTAGAGTTATGGACAAGCTAATGAAATATTTCACCAATGCAGCGCGAAGAGTACTGAAGTTGGCCCAGCAGGAGGCCAAGAGAATGCAGCACGCCAGGATCGGCACTGAGCATCTCTTGCTGGGACTATTGCACGAAGAGGCAGGAGCAGCCAGTCAGGTGCTGCGCGAGCTGGGGCTACAATCGGGAGACGTGGAGCACTGGGTGCGGCGGCTAAGCACGATTCGAGAACAGGCCTCGCTGCTGAAGCAGGATCTCGATCTTACCCCGCGCACTCAACACGTATTGGAGCTGGCGAAGGAAGAGGCCCAGCATCGCGGCGCACAGAGAATCGATACGCACCACATCCTCCTGGGGCTCATCCGGCAGGGAGATGGCACCGCCGTCGACATTTTGAACCAGCTGGGTGTAACGAACGATCAGGTCCGACGGTACACAGAGCGAGTGGTGCAGCAAGAACCGATTGTCGTGGGAGAGAAAGAAGAGCGGAAGGGCTCCAAGACCCCGACGACAGACAAATTGGCTGTTGACCTGACCACGCTGGCTGAGCAGAGCCGGTTGGATCCGGTGATCGGCCGGGAGCGAGAGATTGAGCGGGTGGTGCAGATTCTGGCACGCAGGACGAAGAACAACCCGGCCCTGATCGGCGAACCTGGGGTAGGTAAGACGGCGATCGTCGAGGGTCTGGCACAGCGCATTGTCACGGGCCAGGTGCCCGAACCGTTGCTCAATAGACGACTCCTCCAGTTTGACATTGGGTCTCTGGTTGCCGGGACCATGTACCGGGGCCAGTTCGAGGAGCGGCTTAAGAAGGTGTTGGACGAGCTGAAAGAGAGCGACTGCATCCTGTTCATCGATGAGGTGCACATGCTGGTGGGAGCTGGTTCAGCCGGTTCCTCGATGGATGCAGCGAATATCCTCAAGCCTGCTCTGGCCCGCGGGCAGCTCCAATGCATCGGTGCCACCACCCTGGGCGAGTACCGGAAGCACATCGAATCCGATGCGGCGCTGGAGCGTCGTTTCCAGCCGATTACCGTGGATGAGCCCACGGTGGAAGAGACGATCGAGATTCTGGCTGGCATCCGGGAGCCGTACGAGCAGCATCATCAGCTGCACATCACGGACGAAGCCCTGGAGGCAGCCGCCCATCTTTCCACCCGTTACATTACCGATCGGTACCTGCCGGATAAGGCGATCGACCTGATCGACGAGGGGGCGTCCCGAGTGCGGATGTACAAGACCCCCCATGCCCAGAGCTTGCGCCAGATCTTCGCCGATCTGAAGGACGTCAAGGAGGCCAAGGAAGAGGCCATCGACAGGCAGAGTTATGAGGAGGCTTCGGCACTGCGGGATCGAGAGCTCGACCTTCAGGAGGAGTTGGAGGTGATCCGCGCTGACCGTCAGTCAACCTTGATCAAGAACGGTGTAGCCGTTGGTCCGGAGGACATCGCCGAGATCGTCGCGATGTGGACCGGGATTCCGGTGACCCAGTTGCACCGGGACGAACAGGAACGGTTGCTGGATATGGAGGAGGCGATCCACGAGCGCATCGTCGGTCAGAAGGAGGCGGTGACAGCCATATCGAAGGCGGTTCGCCGCGCTCGAGCGGGGCTGAAGGATCCACGACGCCCCATTGGGTCGTTCATGTTCCTCGGGCCCACGGGGGTGGGAAAGACGGAGCTGACCAAAGCGTTGGCCGAGTTTATGTTCGGCAGTGAGGACGCGCTGCTCCAGTTGGACATGTCCGAGTTTATGGAGCGGCACAACGTGGCGCGGCTGGTAGGTGCGCCCCCGGGTTACGTGGGCTACGACGATGCAGGGCAGTTGACCGAAGCGATTCGGCGCCGTCCCTTTGCCATCGTGGTGCTCGACGAGATCGAAAAAGCACATCCCGAAGCGTTCAACATGCTCCTTCAGATCATGGAGGAGGGACACCTTTCCGATGCGAAGGGTCGCAAGGTGGATTTCAGTAACTCGATCCTCATCATGACGTCCAACGTGGGCGCGGAGATGATCAAGCGGCAGACAAGCCTGGGCTTTGGCACTCCCGAGGAAGGGTCTACCCAATTTCAGGACTACGAGGAGATGAGGGAGAAGCTCCTGAAAGAGCTGAAACGCACCTTCCGACCGGAGTTCCTCAACCGCGTGGACAAAGTGGTGGTCTTCCGTGCTCTGACCCGGGAGGACATCGCTGAGATCGTGGGGCTGGAGCTGGATAAGGTGCGAGAGCGGCTGCAGGAATCCGGCCTTGAGATGACAGTCACCGAAACAGCCAAGGCACTGCTCGCGAAGAAAGGGTACAGCGAGGAGTACGGCGCGCGACCGCTCCGGCGAGTGATCCAGAATGAGGTGGAGGACGCCCTATCGGACGCGATTCTGGCCCACGAGGTGGAGGAGGGATTCACGGTCCTGGTGGACGCAGACGAGGAGAACATCGTGATCCGCGAAGTGAAGCCCGAAGCAGAACCGGGGAACTCGAAAGAACCTGTACTGGCTTGATCGATTCAGAGGGACCGAGCAGGGCCGCCGGCAGCAGATGGCGGCCCTGTTGCTGTAAGTGGCTAGCTGACGTAGACGGCCTCGACGAGGGGGACGATGGCGCGCCAGTCATATCGGTCCTCGACGAAAGCGCGGGCCCTCCGCCCCAGGGCGGCCCGCTGTGCGGGCGAGCGCAGGAGCGAGACAATCTCTGCGGCGATATCCTGGGGGGCATCGGCCAGGATTAACTCGCGCCCATCGGTAACTGGGTAGCCCTCGGCACCGAGGCGCGTCGCGATGACGGCCTTTCCCATCGCCATTGCCTCCAACAGCTTGAGTCGGGTGCCGCCACCCATTCGCAAGGGGGCCACATAGAGATCAGCCCGGGCGATGTAGGGCCGGACATCGTCCACCCATCCGGTCAGGGTGACCGTAGCATTCGCTTTCAGAGGCTCCAGGCGACGATGCGGGCGCTGTCCGACGACGTAGAGATGGACATCCGGGACTTTCGATTGCACAAGAGGCAACACCCTCCTTACGAACCAAAGGACTGCGTCCACGTTGGGCCGAAAGTCCATCGTGCCCGTGAAGACCAGTGAGTTCGTGCGAGCACCCGCATCGGACTCGGTAGGACGATACCTGTGGGTATCGATCCCGTTAGGAACCACCCTGGGATTGAGATCGGGGATCAGGCGCTCCAATGCTCTCGCATCGGCTTCAGAGACGGCGAGGACAGCGTCAGCTCGCCGACAGATCTGCGCCTCGTATTTCCGGAGGCGCAGCCACTGCGCGCAGGAATAGGCCGCTCCAGGCCATCGAGCAGGGGTGCTCAAATCGGTCAGGAACACCCTTCGCTGGAGGAGATATTCGCAGTTATGGTCATCGAAGACAACGAGCGGGTTCTGGTCGGCGGCTTCGAGGACATCAATGTAGGGTGCCAGCTCGATGCCCTCGATCTGCACGACGTCAAAGGACTCTCGCGCCAACCAGTCCGCCAGCTCCCCGGCAAAGCGCGGGGAGGCTAACCGGCAGGCCATATCTGGTCGTCGAGTGGAGATCATGTCCGAGAGTCGACGGCGCAGGGATCGCTCGGGCTGAGGCACTGTCACCACTCGCTGACAGGCCTCCCTTAACGGGAGCGGCAACTCGGCCTCCCGGTGGCACTCGCGGAATGACAGCAGGCTGACCCGGTGCCGGGCTTGGAGTCCATCAATCAGCCCCCAGTTGCGCAACGCGGTCCCTTTTTCGGGTGGGTAGGGCAGCTGAGGAGTCAGAAAGAGGATCTTCATACGCCTAACACCTGACGATAGACCTTCAGGGTCTCCCGGGCAACTCGGTCCCAGCTGAAGGTGGCGGCCCTCTCCAGTCCCAGCTTACCCATTTCGACGCGGAGCGGCTCTTCTGTCAACACGCGCGTCAAAGCTCCGGCGATGGCACCGGGATCGTCCGGGTCGACCAACTCCCCCGCCTCTCCCACCACCTCGGGCAGAGACGCGCGATCCGCCACGATGACGGGCGTGCCACAGGCCATAGCCTCCAAAGCCGGTAAGCCAAACCCCTCGTAGAATGAGGGCATTGCCAGCACATCAGCAGCACTGTAGAGCGCCGGTAGGTGAGCGCTGGGCACCCGATCCAGGAAACGCACC
>SKQX01000155.1 GCA_007118795.1 Thermoflexales bacterium
GCACTACACATGGTCGTCGACACTTTGGACGCCATGGCACGCGGTGGAATCTACGACCAGGTCGGCGGTGGGTTCCACCGTTACTCGGTCGATGCGGGCTGGCGGATTCCGCACTTCGAGAAGATGCTCTATGACAACGCCCAGCTGGCCCGGGTCTACCTCCACGGCTGGCAGGTGACCGGCGAGCCTCTATTCCGGGCCGTCGTGGAGGAGACCCTGGACTATGTCGTGCGTGAGATGACAGATCCAGCGGGAGGCTTCTACGCCACCCAGAGCGCTGAGACCGAGGGGGAGGAGGGAAAATTCTTCGCCTGGTCGGCGGAGGAGATTGAGGCGGTCCTGGGTGAGGGCGCTGATCGATTTGCTGCGCTGTATGGAGTCACGTCCCGGGGTAACTTCGAGGGGAAGAACGTCCTGGCCTTCTCGGGAACGTGGGAAGACCGGCAGGCTCTGGCCGAAGCCCGACGGCGGCTATTCGAGGCCCGTGAGCAACGTGTCAGACCTGAGCGGGATGAGAAGGTGCTGACCTCCTGGAATGGTCTGATGCTTGGTGCCTTCGCCGAGGCGGGGGAGAGCCTGGAGCGGGATGATTATCTGGAGGTGGCCGAGCGCAACGCGGCCTTCTTGCTCGATCAGCTGCGGTCCGCCGGAGGAGGCCTGCTCCACACCTGGCGCGATGGGCAGGCCAAGGGTAGGGGCTATCTTGAGGACTATACCCATCTCGTCGACGGCCTTATCGCGCTCTATCACGCGACCTTTGCGCCTCGCTGGTATGTCGCCGCGGCGGAGTTGACCCAACTGGTCTTGACCCGCTTCACGGATCCAGAAGGGGGTTTCTTCGACACCACCGAGGCTCACGAGGAGTTGTTCACCCGTCCGCGGTCATTGCAGGATGCCGCCCTCCCGTCAGGGAATGCCATGGCAGCCTGGGTGCTGTTGCGTATGAGTCAGCTGGCGGTCGAGCCGGACTACGCGGACGCCGCCCGCACTGTCCTCCGGCAGGTCCAGCCTCTGGTGGCCCGATATCCCCTCGGGTTCGGCGCCTGGCTCACAGCGCTCGATTATGCGCTGGCGAAGACCCGCGAGATAGCCATCGTGGGCGACCCCGATGCAGTAGACGTTCAGGCCGCCCTGCGCATCTGTCGTGACGGCTACCGCCCTTACCAGGTATTGGCAGTGGGAGAGCCGGATACTGCCCCTGCCGCCGTTCCGCTGCTGGAGGGGAGGAAACGCGTCAATCGGAGGGCGACCGTTTACGTCTGCGTCGATTTCACCTGTCGCGAGCCGATCACGGAGCCCGAAAGGCTGCGAGCGGCTCTGAAGGGCTGACGCGGGCAGCCTGGATACGGTTCGCCGAACGTCACGACCTTGGTCGCACCCTGCAAGCTGGCCGGCCAAAGCACGGGGTGTCGAGTCTTCCCTGCGGGCTCGGGGATCGTAGACCGTGGCCTGGTGACCGGCGGCCCCGCGGTGGTGTTCTGATAGCCCCGTCCCTCGCGGGTCTTCTGCGGGCCCGCCTACAGGGCCCGGGCCCGTCGCGTTTGCTCCATCCCGCTCCGGGTGATAGAATACTGCCCGGTTCTGCCATGTTTATCGCGAGCGCGGCTCAAGGCTAGCCACACGAACCACACAAAGGAGTTGGCACTCGATGACATCCCTAGCCCCTGATCCCACGTCCGACTTTCTGTTTCGGGACGATCTGGCGGAGCTGGCACCTTTCGTGCACGAGCTGATTCGATGGGAGGATGAGCGTCAGGCGCGCAAGTTGATCTTTATCCCGTCTCAGTCCTCCGCACCCCGGGCCGTCCGGGAAGCTTTGGCCTCTCGATTCCAGAATGTCTACGCCGAGGGATATCCTCCGACACGGATGGGCCGCGACCCCGAGCACCGGTTGCGCGACGTCGCTTGGCAACTGAGCTTCTACCGGCGTTACGCAGATCGGCGGTTCTACAAAGGGAAGGACTACGTAAACCTGCTGGAGTCGCTGGCCCAGCGGCGCTGCGCTCAAGCTTTTGCCCACAACTCCACCCGGCCCGAGCACATCCACGTCAACATCCAGCCGCTGTCTGGCACGCCGGCCAACCTGGGCGTCTACTGGACGCTGATGGAGCCGGGTGACACTCTCATGGGCCTGGATCTCTACCAGGGGGGACACCTGTCTCACGGATCGGAGTTCAACGTCTCTGGGCAGCAGTACGGCGTCGTGTCTTATGGGGTCGATCCCAAGACCGAGCGTCTCGACTACGATGCCATCCGGGATCTCGCACTGAAGCACCGTCCAAAGGTTATCGTAGCCGGATACACCTCTTACCCGTGGGCACCGGACTGGGATAAGTTCCGGGTCATCGCCGATGAGGTGGACGCCTATCTTCTGGCGGACATCGCCCATGTGGCAGGGATGGCCTTAGCCGGCGTCTATCCCAACCCCGTCGGGACCGCCGACGTGGTGACCTTCACCACCCACAAGACCCTGTGCGGGCCGCGTGGCGCGGTGGTCATGACGACCGATGCGGACCTCGCCCAGATGATCGACCTCGCTGTCTTTCCCGGCCACCAAGGTGGCCCCCACGTCAACAAGTTCGCCGCGCTGGCCGTCGCCCTTGAGATCGCTCAGTCCGAGACCTTCAAAGGGCTCCAGCGCCAGATCGCGGCGAATGCCCAGGCTCTCGCCTTCGGGCTGACGGAGCGCGGCCTGCGGCTCGCCTACGGGGGCACCGATACTCATCTGATGCTGGTGGACCTGAAATCCATCGCCGGAGGACGTGCTGCACCCACGGATCTCCAGTACCCCATCTATGGTGAGCCGGCTGTCCGCATTATGGATCTTGCCGGGATGGTGGCGAACAAGAACACCATTCCGGGCGATGAGGAGACGCCCCTGGCCACCGGGATTCGGCTGGGCACGCCCTGGCTCACTCAGCGCGGCCTCGTCGAGGACGACATGGACACCATTGCCGGCCTGATCCATCGGCTGTTGACCCACATCGCACCCTTCGCGTACCAGGGGATGATCGGGACCCTGCCGCGGGGCAAGGTGGATCTGGACGTCTTGGAGGAGGTGCGGATCGGCGTCTCCGAAGTGGCCCGGAGGGCCGGTATCGACTTCGAGTATCAGGAGAGTGACTATCCGCACTACACGGTTCTTCCCCAGAAGCCGGCCCGCCGGGCGGTCTCGCTGAGCGTCTCCGGCTGGAGAGCCCGCCAGCACCTGAACGAGGTCGTCACGGCCAACGCCTTGGCGCTGAAACCCGGCGACGTCGTGACCACGTACATGCTAGACCGCCAGGGTAACCTGATCGATGAGGTGGTTATGGAGCGTGGCGAGCCCGATGGGCTGGGCCGCGATCGGTTCCTGGTGACGCCAACGCCGGAGAACGCAGCACGGGTCACCTCGTGGTTGCGAGGGTTGAGCGACGGCTATACCCTTTTCGACGAGGAGGACATCTTCCGCAAGGTGCAAGGCCCGGTGATCGTGGAGGAGATTGATGCCACGGCGGAGCGGCAGGAGGATGCTCCCGAGCCCGGGACGTCCGGGACGGCTCTTTTCGAGGCCCATCCCGAGCGCTTTGATCTGACCAAGCCCTACTTCGTTGGGGGCGCATCTCTCCAGGATTTCGGGCCCCAGGTGGAGAGATCGAGGTGGCACTGGCAGGAACAGGAGCAGGAGGAGCTCAGACGCACCGCCCTATACGAGACTCACGAGGCCATGGGAGCCAAGATGGTTTCCTTCGCGGGCTGGGAGATGCCGCTTTCCTACTCCTCCGTGAGGGAGGAGCACCGGGCGGTGCGGGATGCTGCGGGCCTCTTCGATGTGGGGCACATGGCCGTCTTCGAGGTCACCGGCGAGAACTCCGTCACCCTCCTTGACACGGTCTTCTCCAACTACGCGGCCTGGATTGAGGACGGTCAGTCGATGTACGGGTACTTCTTCGAGCCCGATGGCAGCGTAATCGACGATGGGATCATCTATCGCGTGGGGGCGGATCACTTCTACATGGTGATGAACGCCTCCAACGAGGACAAGGACTGGGATTGGCTAAATGCCGTCAACGACGGGCGAGTGCTCATCGACGACGACCGGCCCTGGGTCCGCGTCGAAGCGCCGGCGACCTTGCGCAACCTGAAGGATCCCCGGTCTGGCGAGCGCCAGAAGATCGACGTGGCATTACAGGGACCTGCCACCCTCGAGGTGCTCCAGAAACTCACCCAGGATCCCGAGTTGCGGGCCGATCTGGCGCGACTTCAGCGCACCGAGCTGCTTAAAGGGGAGCTCGCCGGCGTGGACCTCGTCATCGCGCGGACGGGCTACACCGGGGAGGATTGGGGCGTCGAGATTCTCGTCCACCCCGACGACGCCGTCACGCTTTGGCGCGCCATCCTTGAGTCGGGCGAGCCGTTGGGGGTCAGGCCCTGCGGGTTGGGGTGCCGAGACTCCACCCGCATTGAGGCGGGCCTGCCGCTGTATGGTCACGAGGCCGCCGGGCCCTTCGATATCGATCCCATCGAGGCCGGTTTCCCCGGCTACGTCAAGTTCCACAAGCCTTTCTTCGTGGGACGCGGTCCCCTGTTGGAGAAAGCGCGCCAGCGGGATCGCCAGGTGATACGCTTCCGCATAGAGGAGAAGGGGACCCGGCGGCCGCAGACCGGAGACCCGGTCGTGGATCGTCGCGGGCGTGAGATCGGCAATGTGACCAGCTGTTCTATCGATGTGGAGGGCTATCTGGTCGGGCAGGCGGTGGTGCAGGACCGCTACAACGAGCCAGAGACGCCCATCGCCATCTTCCCGCTCCGCGGTCAGTCTCTGGATAACGCGCTGTTAAGGGGTAGACGGGTCGTGCTGCCCATCGACGCCGTAGTTCTGACCCGTTTCCCGGACGAGGAGGAGGCCCGGCCGCCCTGGATGGGGGTGGCGGACTAGGGGACGGTTCTTGGACATCGGAGGATCGTGGGGTTTCCGCGCGACCCCCTGACTGCTTACCAATATGGCGCGGGAGGTGAAGATGAACCAACGATCTCAGGTGTACGTGACCAGGCTCATCCCGGAGGCCGGCCTGGCCATGATCCGTGACCGCTGCGACGCGCGGCTGTGGGAGCATGAGCTTCCGCCGCCCAAGGAGGTGATCCTGGAGCAGGTTTCGGACTGTGAAGGACTCCTCTGTCTGCTCAGCGACGACGTCGACGGGGAGGTGATGGATGCGGGCGACTTGCGCGTGATCAGTCAGTTCGCCGTCGGCGTCGACAACATAGATCTCGAGGCTGCCACGCAGCGCGGAATCCCGGTTGGACACACCCCGGGCGTGCTCACCGATGCGACTGCGGACCTCACCTTTGCTCTCATCATGGCTGCCGCCCGCCGCATCCCGGAGGCCGTCGACAAGGTGCGGTCCGATGAGTGGCGCACGTGGGAACCCCGTGGACTGCTGGGTGCCGACGTCTGGCGCGCGACCCTGGGCATCGTTGGCCTGGGACGCATTGGCACGGCGGTGGCGCGCCGGGCCAGGGGCTTCCAGATGGAGATTCTGTACAACGATCCAGAGCGCTCGATGGAGGTCGAGGAGGAGCTCGACGCGACCTACAGATCTCTCGAAGCCTTGTTGGAGCTCGCCGACTTCGTGACGATTCACACGCCCCTGGTCGATGAGACCCGCCATCTGATAGACCGGGCCGCGCTTCGCCGCATGAAGCCCACGGCAGTTCTGGTTAACGCGGCTCGCGGGGAGATCGTCGATACGGAGGCGCTGCTGGAGGCCCTGGAGAAAGGCTGGATCGCTCGAGCGGCGCTGGATGTGACGGATCCAGAGCCTCTTCCGGCAGATCACCCTCTGGTGGGGATGGAGCACTGCATCGTGGTCCCGCACATCGGCAGTGCCACCACCACCGCGCGGACCCGCATGGCGGAGATGGCGGCCGAGAACCTTCTGGCCGGTCTCGTGGGCCAGACCCTCCCCTACTGCGCGAACCCCCAGGTGTACGAGGCCGGGACTCGCTGATGGGCCAGATCATCTACACTGACGGTCCGGGTAAGACGCGACACCACTACCGCCGCTCCATCGCCGAGATGCTCCGACGGCTCAGTCAGAAGAACCGCCTCGACGATGAGGCGAAGGACCAGGCTGCCCTCATCGTGCTCTGCCTGCAGGGGATCGCTGATACCGTCGATCAGACGGTGGGGGCGTGGGAGAAGCGGGACTACTGGATGAAGGCGGAGCGTTTTCATCGGGAATGGGAGTGGGTAGATCCCACAGCGGACCAGCTATCTGCTGCCCTATGCCAGGAGGAATGGCGCGAGCTCTCCGTCCTTCTGGCTCAGCTGGCCCCTCGTTTCTCTGATATACCGGTGAAGCGGATGACTCGAAAAGAGACGCTCTGGTCGGGCGCTTACCAGAAGCTTCTCGCTGGTTGAGACGGATGATCCGCCGAGAGAGCCTAGCCCCGGCGAGCGTCGGCAGCCGGGGCTCGGCTCAGATCGGTCTTGCTAGAGCCGCTCCTCCGGGCCCACGGGCATCATCACCAACCCGCTGATCACCTTCGGGTAGAAATCTGTCGACTTCTGAGGCATCTTCTCGTCCGCCGCGGTACAGGCCCGCACCTGCTCCATCCGCGTCGGGTTCATGATGAAGATGAACTCGGCCTCGCCCGCATCGACGGCGTCGAAACCCATCTGCGGATCGCGGAGGTACTCGATCCCCTCCTTCCGTTCCACGGCCTCCTCGCTGATACCCATCACCCGTTGGATCAGCAGCTCGTGGAGAATGGTCACATCGAGCATCCGCCAGGCCGGTTCGCGGCCGGGGAGGATGCGATCCATCACGTCCGGGTCCTTAAGCTCCAGCACCGTGTATGAACCGGTTCCCTCACCCCTCTCGGGCCGAGCATACAGACCCAAGCGGGGATGCTCCGGGGACGCCTGGCCCATCATCTGATCCAGCTCCTCGCGCCCGTCCGCGGGGATGATGCGGAAATAAGCTTCGGCTTCATCCATGATCTCGCTGGCGGTCATTCGACCGTAGGATTCAATCAGCCGATGGGTAGGCAGGATGACGAGACCCGGGTCTTCCATACTCACGAGGGTGACCATACGGTAGTTGAAGCCGGCGTTGGCCGGGGCGTCAGGATGCTTCCCGCGCATCTCGTCCCGGTAGTTCAGGGCGGTCTCATACCGATGATGACCGTCGGCGATGATCAGCTTCTGCTTCGGCGCCATCGCCTCCTCTATTGCCCCGATGATCTCGGGGTTGGTCACTGGCCAGAACTGCTGCAGGACCTCGTTTTCGAACAGCTCCCTCGCTTCCAGCCCGGGCGTGTTCTCCACTGCCGCGTCCAGAAGATCGTTGATGCCGTTCCCTGGGTACAGCATGAAGATGTGCCCGAAGTTGGCCTCGGTGGCGCGCATCAGGTTGAGACGATCCACTTTGGGACCCGAGTGCGTCCGTTCGTGGGGCAGCACCGTCCCCTCATCGAAGGGCACCAGCTTCAGAGCGACCACCAACCCCTGGCGCGTCTTCTCCGTCCCGTCGGGCAGGGTGAAGCTCTGACGCAGGACGTACAAGGCCGGAGTCTCCTCGCGCATCAGGATGCCCTCCTGGAGCCAGGAATCGTAGAATGACCGGGCTCGCGTGTAGACATTCTCGTCAGCGTCATTCCCCGGCTTCTCTTTCCCCTTGATGATCCGCACGATGTTGTAGGGGCTCTGCTCGTAGTATCGGTCCTGAAGTCCGTGACGCACCCGGTCATAGGGCTGGCTGATGACCCCCGAGAGGTCATCGATTCTGTCGGGATGGTAGCGGGTGCCTCGGAATGGTCGGATGGTTGCCATACAGCCTCCTCAGTGGGTGGGATTACCGCCACCGTCTGCGGGGCGGGTAGCGAGGGAGACGACTCAGTCTCCCTCGCTCGGTCCCTCTTACGAACGCTCCGCGATTTCGATGGCGATGCGGGCAGTCTCCTGCCCCACGCGGTCCTTTGCCTCGACGGTTCCGGCGCCGATGTGCGGCGAACCGATGACCTCGGGGAGTTCCATCAGCTTCCTACCCCGGTCTTCCTTCTCATCCTCGAACACATCCAACGCTGCGCCGGCTACCTTACCGTTCTTGATGGCCTCGTACAGGGCACCCTCATCCACCGTTCCGCCCCGGGCGCAGTTGACGATCCTAACGCCGTCTTTCGTCTTGGCCAACGCGTCGGCGTCGATGATGTAATGGGTGGCCGGCGTGTGCGGCAGATGGAGGGAGATGTAGTCAGAGCGTTCGAGCACCTCATCCAGGGATACCTGGGTGGCGAAGTCGACCTCGACATCGGTGCGGCGGTAGAACAGCACCTCCATACCCAGGGAGTTGGCCTTGCTCCCCACCAGGCTCCCGATGCGGCCGAAGCCGATCAGTCCCAGGGTTTTGCCCGCCAACTCAGTGCCCGTGAGCTGCTTCTTCTCCCACTTCCCTTCCTTCATCGAGTTGGTGGCCTGGACAATGGGACGGGCCAGGGCGAATAGGTATCCGATGGTGAGCTCGGCGACGGCGTTTGACGACGCGGCCGGTGTGTTCCGTACCTCGACGCCCTTTGATTCCGCGTACTCCACGTCGATGTTGTCCAGACCGACCCCGGCTCGGATAATCGCCTTCAGGTTGGTGGCCTGGTCGATCAGGGGCTCGCGAGCGGTGGTGCGGCTGCGCACCACCATGGCGTGGTACTCGGGGATGATCTCCTTCAGCTCTTCCGCTGTGACGTCATCGTTGATGTCGACGTCGATACCCGCTTCCCGCATGGCGGCGATGGCCTTAGGATCTACAGGATCGCAGACGAGCAGCTTCATATTGACCTCTCCTTAATGACTGTTCAAACCAAGGGTTGATTACGTGGTGGACGAGCCCGGCTGGGGCTGGCGGTGATCTGCCGGCTCTCCAGCCGCCGATTCGCCGACCCTACAGGTCCAGGATCTCCTCAATCTGCTGGGTGAGCCACTTGACGTCGTCCAGAGTCAGATCACCCATGTGCGCGATGCGAAAGCACTGCTCCTTCAAGGGGCCGTATCCGTTGGAGAGCTGGGCTCCACGTTTTGCCAGCTCCTGGTTCAGGTCCGCGACACTGATGCCCCGACTGTTCTTCACGTTGGTGAGGGTCGGCGAAAGATACCGCTCATCGGCGAACAGCTCGAAGTGCTCGCGGGCCCAGTCCTGAACGTAAGTGGCCATCTCCCTGTGCCGTTCCCAGCGCTTCTCCAGACCCAGGGCGAATACGTCGTCCAGTTGAGCCCTCAACGCCTCGATGAGGCTGATGCACGGCGTGGCCGGGGTCTGATGCTTCTCGTACTTCTTGTCCATATGCTCATACGAGAAGTAGTAGCCCTTGTTCGGGATGTCCAGCGCGCGCTCGCGGGCTCGGTCACTGACCGCGCAGATGGTGAGACCCGCCGGGAGGGCAAAGCACTTCTGCACCCCCGCCAGAGCCACATCCAGACCCCATTCGTCGAACTCCAGCTTGGCCCCCGCCATCCCGCTGACGGCATCGACCAGGATCAGGACGTCAGGGTAGTTCTCGTGGACGAACTCGCTGAGCTCCGCCAGGGGGTTCAGCAATCCCGTCGAAGTCTCGTTGAAGACCACGGTCATCGCGTCAAAGTCGCCGCTGGACAGGGCGGCGTCGACGATGTCCGGGGTGATGGCTTCGCCCCATTCCACCTCCACCTTCTCACACGGGATTCCGTTGGCCTTACATATGTCGTGCCAGCGCAGGGAGAAGGCACCGCAGATGGTGTTGAGGATCTTATTGTTGGTGGCCTGACGGATCGAACCTTCCATAACCCCCGTCGAGGACGAGGTGTAGAGATAGACCCGCTGCTCCGTGTAGAGTAGTTGCTTCAGCTTGGATGTGACCTCCTGGTGTAGGTCGGCGTACTCCTTCGACCGGTGGTGGACCATGGGGGCCGCCTGAGCGTCCAGGATCCTCTCGCGGACGTGGGTCGGTCCCGGAGTGAAGAGCTTCCTGTACATCGATTACCTCCTGTTGAGTGGATTAGGGATGATGTGACACAGCGGATTGGTGGATCGGCTGAACCCCGCTTGAGGACCGGAATGAGCCCAATTGCGCGCAGGTGAGTGAGATAGGGATTGGGTCTCCAGGTGCCAATCTACCGAAGAAGGACGCACGAGCCTCCTAAGCTGCCCGTCCTCTGTCTTCCACCTGAGAGATTCCCCCCGCGTGACCAGTGGGATTGCCCCTTCGGTATCCTGGGCGCAGCATTGGCAGATACCTGCTATGGTGCCTGGGCCAGAGCCCGGGCACGTCTCTTCTGCACTCCCCAAGATTCTCCAGAGTGCCGAGACGCAGGGTCTTTGAACCTGAGAGTTTCGTCGGCGCGATCAGCCAGTCGCTGCCGACTTGCCCCTTCGGTGTCCGCGTGGAAGCGTCCTCTCCCCTGCATCCCAGGGCGTTCGACGTATGCTTTGCCCCATTGTACAGTATCGCCGGACAGAAGTCAATCTCCCGTCTCCCGTCTCCCGTTTCCTTCTCCCAGGAGCAATTGTTATAGACCTTTGAGGTTTTCGCGCGGCCTGTCAAGACCCGAAAACGCCTTCGGCGGGCACAAGAAAGCGTGCTGCGAGGTGTCAATCGAAACCTCAAAGGTCTCTGGTGCCAGAACCCTTGCTCCTGCTCCTTCTCCCGGGGACCCATCATTCTCTTGTGGTCGAGGTGACCCCCACGTCAAAGCGCAGCACGATGGCCCGAATCAGCTTAAGGCAGCGTCCGATTTGGTTATTCGATGTCTTGACCGAAGTGCTGGTCACCTCAACGGCCAGAATGACAAAGCCCTATCTTTTCCCGGATCGGAGTGCCATCTGAGTCCTTCGGTGCCCACGGCCCTTGCCGAGACCGACCCGCCCTGGTCCTGAATCGCCCCAGCGAGGGCCTCGGCAACCGATGGGATCTCTCGGGCCGGCCACCCTGATCTTGACAGCTCGATGGCCGGGGGTAGAATGCATACAAGTGTCTGAAGGTTACGTCCTAGCGGGAGGGTTCTATGGCATCGCGCGATGATTTCATCTTTACCAACGAACTGATTGACTTCGATCCTGCCGTCGCTCACTTGATCGAGCTCGAGAAGGAGCGCCAGGCTCGAAAGCTGAACATGATCCCTTCCGAGAGCGGGGCGCCCGGCGCTGTGCGAGAGGCGCTGGCTTCGGAGTTCATGAACGTCTACGCCGAGGGGTATCCGAACCCGGAGACCCGCTGGTTGGACGAGGAGGAGATCCTCGACTACGAGCACTACCTGGCGCACTACAGACGATACGGCGATCGGCGTCACTACCGCGGTGCCGAGTACGTTGACGTCATCGAGGCCCTGGCCCGGCGTCGTTGTGCCGAGGCCTTCGAGACCAGCACCATCCCGGCCGACCAGATCTACGTCAACGTTCAGCCCCTCTCAGGTGCCCCGGCCAACATGGCGGCCCAACAGGCGCTCCTGAAGCCCGGGGAGACGATTATGGGGCTGTCCCTCGTCCACGGCGGTCACCTGACCCACGGCGGTCGCGATAACGTCTCGGGGCGACTCTACGACGTGGTCCACTACACGGTGAACGAGCAGACGGAGTTGCTCGACTACGACGAGATCGAGGAACTGGCCCTGGAGCACCGTCCCCGGATGATCATCGCCGGATACACCGCGTATCCACGGCAGCCCAACTGGCTCAAGTTCCGTCAGATCGCGGATCGGGTTGGGGCCTATCTCCTGGCCGACATCGCCCACGTGGCGGGGATGGTCATCGGAGGCGCCTTTCCGAGCCCGGTACCCTATGCCGACGTCGTGACCTTCACCACCCACAAGACCCTGGCCGGTCCTCGTGGTGGGTGTATCCTGACCACCAGCCCGGAGTTGGCCGGCAGGATCGACCGGGCGGTCTATCCGGGGGTCCAAGCCGGGCCCCACGCCAACAACTTCGCAGCGATGGCCGTGGCCTTTCGGCTCGCACGCACCGAGCAGTTCAGATCGCTACAGCAGCAGATCGTCGCCAACGCCCGGGCGCTGGCCCGGGCCCTGGCGGACTGCGGGCTGCGGGTGCCCTGTGGCGGCACCGACACGCATTTGCTCCTTCTCGACTGCACCACGGTCACGGGGCGTGACGGCGTGCCTCTGAAGGGCGGCCCCGCGGCGACCATCCTGGATATGATCGGCATCGTGGTCAACAAGAATACCATCCCCGGGGACGGCGAGGGGGACGATCCCAGCGGTATCAGAATGGGAACACCTTGGGTGACGCAGCGCGGGTTGCGGGAGCCGGAGATGGAGCAGATCGCCTCCGTCATCGCTCGCGCCATGGAGGCCATCGAGCCCTTCGCCTATACCTACGTGAGCGGCCCCGCCTATCGCGGGAAGATCACCTTCGACGTCCTGGAGGAGCTCCGCTTGGAGGTCGCCGATATGGCCGATGCCGCCGGGATCGACTTCGAGCCTCCCTGCAGCGGATACCCGCATCACTGCCTGGTGCCCGAGCTGCGGGTGCGCGACGAACAGTATGCCCAGATCGAGCTCGAGGGGAATGACGCGGCCTCCTTCGTCGAGAAGATCACGCCTACGGACCTCGACGAACTCTCCCAGGAGGACTGGCGGCCCATCGCCTTGCTGGCCCCCGACGGCGCGGCGATGAGCCGGGCCGCGATACAACGTCCCCGTTTCGGCTGGAACCGGTATCGTCTGATCGTGCCGGCTGACCGTGCTCGCCGGGTCATTGCCTGGTTGCGGCATCTCTCCGATGGGCACGTCCTCTTCGATGACAGGGACGTGAAGGCCAAACTCCCCGGCCCCATTGTCGTCCGGGACCTGGGACCCGCCGACCGGATCGTTTCCGAGCACGATCTTGACCTGAGGGAGGACGGTTTCTCGCCGAAGGTCTCCCACAAACCCTACTTCATCGGTCTCTCCGGTGAGAAGTGTCAGGAGCCCGAGGGAGAGGGCTTGCCACCCTTCGACTTCTCCGCGTTCGATTCGGAAGAAGGGCACGGATCTCTCAAGAAGAGCGTGCTTCACAGTTGGCACGTCGATCAGGGGGCGAGGATGGCCCCCTTCGCCGGCTACGAGATGCCCCTATGGTACACGTCCATCGGCGACGAGCACCGGGCTGTGCGGGGAGCCGCCGGTCTGTTCGACGTCTCTCATATGGGCATGCTGGACGTCCGGCGCCCTCACGCCGGTTACTTCCTCAATCTGGTCACCACCAATGACGTCACCGCCCTCCGCCCGATCCACTTCGGCCCCGGCGAGGCGGAGCCCGGTGAAGCTCACTACACATTCCTCCTCGATCAGGACGGCCATGTGATCGATGACCTGATCGTCTACCGGCTCAGCCCGGCGCGTTACCTCCTGGTGGTCAACGCTGCCAATGCGGAGAAGGATTGGGCCTGGCTGAACGCGGTGAACCCGGGCGAGGTTCAAATCGACCGGGCCCGGCCCTGGGTGAGGCCCAGCTTCCAGACTCAGCTGCGGAACCTGCACGATCCTGAGGAGAGCTACGCCTGGCTGATCAACCTCGCGATCCAGGGGCCGCGGTCCCGGGACATCCTGCTGGCCCTCATCGACGCCGCTCCTGCCAGTGGCGTCGTTACTGAGCTGCGCCGGCGGCTCCTCATGATGACGCGGATGGGGATCATCGAGGCTCGCATCCCTTCCCAGCGCGCGCCCGGTGGCGGGTACGACCTGTTCATCGCCCAGACCGGCTATACCGGCCAGTCCACCGGATTCGAGATCTTCGCTCACCCGGAGGTAGCCGAGTCCCTGTGGACCCAGCTGCTCGAGGTCGGGGCACCTTTCGGGCTACGGCCCGTCGGTCTGGGGGCGCGGGACAGCCTCCGCATCGAGGCCGGGCTGCCCCTCTACGGCCGCGAGCTGGCGGGGCCCTTGGACCTGATCCCCCACGACGCCGGCCTCGAGGGCTACCTCAAGCTTCACAAACCGTTCTTCGTTGGCCGCGGACCGGTGGTGCGGCGGGCGGAGCAGCGCAAGCTGGAGATCGTGCGCTTCCGCGTCGAGCAGCGGGGCGTCCGCGTGCCCAAACAGGGAGATACAGTGACGGAGAGCCGTGGCCGCGTCATCGGACAGGTCACCTCCTGTGCCCAGGACACCGAGGGCTTCCTGGTCGGCCTTGCTTACGTCGACCAGCGGTACACGGCCGTCGGTACCCAGCTGGGGGTTTTCCCCCGTCCCTCGCGCGGCGTGTGGGAGAAGAAGTACGACGAGCTGGAGGTGGGCGACCGGGTGACGATGCACCTGGAAGCGCAGGTGATCCCGCGCTTCATGCGGTAGGGGACCCGTACGTCACCGACAGCCGATCATCCTCGTCGTAGGTGTAGAGGGCGAAGAACGGCGGATCGTCGGGTCCCATAGCCAGTATCCGCGGCAGCAACAGAGGCAGGTCCTCGACGAGATCGAGCCCATCGATCTGACCGAGGGGGATCCATTCGGGAGTGCCCTCCGGCGATGGCTGCACACCGCGGTTATCGGCCACGGCGGTGAACACGAAGATCAGGATCCCCTGATCCCCGTCGTCCAGCGGGACATTGACGACCCCGCGCAGGCGTAGATCGTCGACGATCAGGCCGGTCTCCTCGCGGATCTCGCGGAGTGCAGCGGTTCGCACGTCCTCGTGCGGCTGGACGTGTCCCCCAACGCCGTTGTACTGATTCGGCCAGATACGCTTGTCTGCCGCTCCTCTTAGCAGGAGCACCGCGTCGTCGGAGGTGACGAAGCAGAGCGTCCGGGGAGAGACCTGGTACCGGTCTGGTAGGATCTTCTGATCGGCCTGTCCCATCGGGGGTGTCCGTGCCAGTGCGGGTGTGGCGGCCTGCCTCCGCCCTCCGGAGGGGGCGCGCTTTACCTCTCCCGGGGATGCCCGATGGGGAGCAGGTACAGCGGCTCCTCCTCCGCCGGCAGGGCCAGCACCTGCCGGATCCCGTCATCGTCGAAGGCCCCCACCGGCACCCCGGCCAGGCCCAGGGCCACGGCCTGGAGCAGCAGATTCTCGGCTGCGTGCCCCACATCCATCGGCACGTAGCGAACCTTTCCGCGGTCGCCGTACCGGTTGGTCGTCCTCGCGAACACCGCGCTCACGACGAAGACCGCCGGTGCCTGGGCCAAGAAGGACTGACCCAGGGCTGCCCGGGCCAGCGCGTCACGGCGATCCTCCTCGTGGTGTTGGGTCAAAGCGTGGCTCTGGGGCTCATAGCGCCAGACACCGTCGTCCTGGCAGACATAGACGATGAGCGGATGACACCCGCCGGCCGACGGCGCGGCGCGGCGACTGGCCCGCTCACCGGTGATACCCTGCATAGACCAGAGAAGCTGACCGATCTCCTCCTGAGTCAGCTCAGAGCCGTCAAATGCGCGGACGGAACGACGCTGCGCGATGGCCGCCTCCACGGAGAGCGGACCGTCGGTTCGTGGGTCAGGCAGTGGGTGGTGAGAGTCTGTCACGCTGTCCTCCCTGTGCTCCAAACGACGGGTCTAGCGAAAGAACAAACTGGAGACCCCCAAGGCTTCCCAAGATCAAGGGATTGGCCGGAGGCCTCTGGCCAACCGGTCCTTCTAACGGCTGAAGCCGACCGCTGAAAAGACCTCTGGGGCCGCTGCCGGAGCATAACTCCCCTCAACGGTCGCGAGACGTGGTCTTGCTCCGTTCCTTCTCCTGTCCCCAACACAACTCCCCCGTGGGAACAGGGGGGGCAAGACGCTCTGCAAGGCGGATCTGGGCGCCGATCCCATCCTACCGTCGGCGGCGGCCACCCCCGAGCAGGGTCATGAAGTAGAGCAGCGTCGAGATCGCCTGGGCCAGGGCCGCCACGTACGTCAGCGCGGCCGCCGTCAGCACCCGCCTCGCCTTCTTCTTCTCAGCCGGGCTGGTCAGAATCGCACTCTGTTCCAACAGGTGCAGGCCGCGCCGGCTGGCGTTGATCTCCACCGGGAGTGTCACCAAGGCGAACACCGCAGCCGCCCCGAAGGCCACTACGCCCAGCCACGCGATCGGTTGGATGGCCAGCCACAGGCCCGCCATAAACAGAATCGGCCCCAACCACGAGGTGAAGTTGACCAGGGGCACCAGCCCCGAGCGGACGCGCATCGGGACGTATTCGTCGGCGTCCTGCTGGGCGTGCCCCAGCTCGTGGGCCGCGATGGCCACCGAGGTCACCGAGGGTCGGTTCGCCACCTCTTGCGACAGGCGCAGGGTCTTGCTCCGCGGATCGTAGTGATCCGAGAGGGTGCCCCTTGCCTGCTCCACCCGGAGCCGGAGGCCGATCCGGTTCATCATATGCTTGGTCGCCTCCAGTCCCGTCATATTGGCGCCGTTCCGAACCTGCAGATACTTCTGGTACGAGTGCTGAACCCACCATTGGGCCACCAGTGCCAGGATCAATGCCGGGGCAGCAAACAACCAGTATGTTGGATCCCACATCATAAACATATCGTCCTCCTACCGCCAAGTCTCACTAGCTGGCCGGCGACATCCCCCGCCACGGCCCTTCCTTGCCACGATGGCCGTCTCCGTCTGATGACGGACCAAAGGCGCGGTGCCGGATCTGGCTGATATTGTACCACATTCTTGTCAGAGTGTGATATCACCGCGGCCGGGGACACCAGGTGACGTCCGTGGGTACGAAGGTCCCACCCCGGTCGGCCGAGGAGCGGGATAGGGCTTCATCGTTCTCGCCATGGAGGTGACCGGCACTTCGGTCAAGACATCGGAAAACCGAGTCCAACGCTTTGTCAGGCTGATTCGGGCCATCATGCTGCGTTCCCAGATGCCGGTCACCTTGCTCACAGAAGAAGGATAAGCCCCTGGGAGCGCGATGCGGCGACTTGACTTCTCCCGACTTGATGATACACTATGGGCACTGTGATCTCTTGTGGTCTTGTTCTCGCTCACCATAGCCATCCGGAGCGCTTTTCCCCCCGACCGGGAGGTCACGGCTGACGCGTCTTGGATGTTGCTTAGTTACCCGCCCTCCCGGTCTATCCGGCGAGGGTCTTTTTTTGTCGGTGCACAAGTAAGGAGTATCGTATGAAGTCACGGGAAGAAGTCCGCCTTTCACTCCCCAGTAAGGGGCACTTGGGACAGCAGGCCCTCGACCTCCTCTGCGACTGTGGCTTGACAGTTCGCAAGACCAGCCCCCGCCAGTATGCCGCCGCCATCCCCGCCCTGCCGAACCTGACTGTCATCTTCCAGCGTCCGGGCGACATCGTGGTCAGCGTGCGAGACGGGAGCGTCGACTTCGGTGTCACGGGCATGGATCTGGTGGCCGAGCGTCGCGGCGAGGACGGGGCGCTGTTGGTGTTGCACGATGCCCTCGGTTTCGGCGCTTGCCGCCTTGGTCTGGCCGTGCCGGAGACCTGGAGCGGTGTCTCCTCTGTGGCGGATCTCAGGGGCCGCGTTAGGACCATGGACCATCCGCTGCGGGTCGCCACCAAGTTCCCGAATCTCACTGGGGACTTCCTCGAGCGCAACCAGATCCACTCCTTCACCCTGGTGGACGCCGAGGGGGCTTTGGAGGTCGCGCCCACCATCGGCTACGCCGACATCATCTGCGACCTGGTTTCCACGGGGCAGACGTTACACGACAATCGCCTGCGGGTCCTGGAGGACGGGGTGGTCCTTCACTCCGAGGCGGTGCTGATCGCCAATCGAGCCGCGCTCCAGGGCCGTGCGGAGGTCCTCGAGCTGGCGCGTCTGCTGCTGGAGTATATCGAGGCTCACCTGCGGGCCGAGGATCACGTGGCGCTCTTCGCCAATATCCGCGGCGAGTCCCCCGAGGTCATCGCTGCCCGCATGTTCCAGCAGGAGACCCTGGGGGGCCTGCAGGGACCCACCATCTCCCCCGTGGTGGCCCGAGGCCAGAACGGAGGGTGGTACGCCGTGCACATCGTGGTGCGTCGCGACAGTCTGTTCGACGCCGTGGCCGAGCTGCGATCCATCGGGGGCAGTGGTGTGATCGTGACACCTGTGGCGTACATCTTTGAAGAGGAACCGGGTCGCTGTCAGGCCATGCTGGAGGCGGTTGGAGGTGCGGTTGAGAGTGCAGCTTCGGAGCCTGTGAACAGGGAGGGACAAGAGTGACCTTGAGGATCATCGAGGATGTGGAGGAGGCGCGCCGGACGGTGCTCCGTCGACGCGACGTGCTAGTATTGGACGAGGTGCCGGAGCCTGTGCAGGACGGGATCCGCAAGCTCTTCGGCCCCGGGGTGACGCCGGACGAGGCGACGGGCAAGATCTTACAGGACGTACGGCGCCGAGGCGACGAAGCGCTCCGCGATTGGACGGAGCGCCTGGATGGCGTCATCGTTGAGGATTTCGAGGTCGCCCGGGACGACTGGGACCGGGCGTACGATGGCCTGCCCGGGGACCTGACGGCCGCCATCGAGCTGGCCACCCGGCGGATCAGGCGGTTCCACCAGCGGCAGCCCCTGCCCTCGTGGGAGACCACGGAGATGGGCGGCAGGCTGGGCCACCGGGCCACACCGCTGGCTCGGGTGGGCATCTACGTGCCTGGGGGTACTGCTCCGCTCCCCTCCTCCCTGCTGATGACGGCCATTCCTGCCCGGGTGGCCGGGGTGGACGAGGTGATCGTCTGCACACCTCCGGGCGACGGGGGACGCGTCCCCGCCGCCACCCTGGCCGCCGCTCGTCTGGCGGGCGTCGACCGGGTCTTCCGGATCGGTGGGGCCCAGGCCATTGGGGCCATGGCTTACGGCACCGAGAGCGTTCCGCGGGTCGACAAGATCGCTGGTGCCGGAGGCCTGTTCACCACCTTGGCCAAGCGGCAGGTGGTCGGTCAGGTCGGGCTGGATGGGCTGTTCGGCCCTACCGAGACTGTGGTGGTGGCCGATGACTCGGCCGATCCCGCGTGGGTGGCCGCCGACCTCCTGGCCCAGGCCGAGCACGACGTCCTGGCCACCGCCATTCTCCTCACCCCTTCTCGCCCGCTGGCCGAGGCGGTCCAGGCTGAGGTGACGCGACAATTGGCATCCTTAACCCGCCGGGACCTGCTGGAGACCTCCCTGGCCGGTCAGGGGGGGATCGTGCTCACACCGGATCTGGCCGCCGCCGTGAAGTTGGCCGACGCCTTCGCTCCCGAGCACCTCTGCCTCTCCGTCCGGGATCCGGGGGTGTGGGCGGAGCGCATCCGCAACGCCGGCGGTCTCTTCCTGGGGGAACATTCCTTCGAGGTGCTGGGCGACTACGTGGCCGGCCCCAGCCACATCATGCCGACCGGGGGTACGGCTCGCTTCGCCTCCCCCGTGAGCGTGCTCGATTTCGTCAAGTTGACCAACATCATCGCCCTGGATGTGCAGACCGCTTCGCGTCTCTGCGACGCCGCAGCACGGGTCGCCGCTGCCGAGTCCCTCACGGCTCACGCCGCCGCCGCTCGGGCACGGCGCGGGGAGGGGGACGGAGACGATGGAACGCAGGACGAAGGATAGCGCACGGCCGGAGGCTCGCGGCCCGAGCCGCCGGAGGACGACCGCGGAACGACCTGGGAGGTGGCCTATGCCGCTGGTGGAACCGTCTCATCCTTATCTCGACCGTCTTGAACCCTACCATCCGCCGGATCTGGATACAGTGGCGCAGGAAGCCGGGGTCAACCGGAACGACCTGATCCGGCTGGTGGCCAACGAGAACCCCTTTGGCCCGTCGCCGCTCGTGGCGGACACGCTGGCCAGCTTCGATCAGATCCAGTTTCACCCCGACTACAGACCGCTCCGGGAGGCCGTGGCTCGCTACGCCGGGCTGCCCCTCAGCCACCTGGTCCTGAGCAACGGGGCCGATGAGATGATCGATCTGCTGATCCGCCTGTTCGTCGAGCCCGGGGAGGCCGTCGTCATCTGCCCACCGACGTTTTCCATGTACGAGCTCTACGCCCGGGTGAACCGCTGTCGTGTGCTGTGGGCTCCCTGTTGCGAGGATCTCTCCCTCGATCCTGGGGGGATCGAACGTGTCGTCCAGCGGAGTGACGGTGAGGCCCGAGTCCTCTTCGTCGTCTCACCCGGCAACCCGAGCGGTCTGGCGGTCCCCCTGGAGACGATCGAGCGTCTCCTGGAGCTGCCGCTGCTGGTGGTCGTCGACGAGGCCTACATCGAGTTCGGTGGCGAGAGTGCCGTCTCCCTGCTGCCCCGTCACGACAATCTGGGGATTCTGCGCACCTTCAGCAAATGGGCCGGGCTGGCCGGTCTCCGACTGGGTTACGGACTGCTGACGCCCAGGCTGGCGGACTTCGTGGAGCGGATTCGCCCCCCATACAACGTCAACGCCGCCGCCGTCGCGGCGGCCCTGGCCACGTTCGAGGATCTGGACGCCGTCCAGGCCAACGTAGCGCGGCTCATCGAGGAGCGGCAGCGGCTGCGGGATCTGCTGGGGGCGATCGACTGGCTGGAACCGCTGCCCAGCCAGACCAACTTTGTCCTCACGCGGGTGAAGGGGCGTGACCCCGGGTCGGTGGTCGACCATCTGGCCCAGAGCGGCATCCTGGTTCGAGGTCTCTCTGACCCGCAGGTGGCCGACTGTGTGCGCATCACCGTCGGCCGGCCGGAGCAGAACGACGCCCTCATAGACGCCTTACGGCGGATGGAGTAAGGACTCATGGGACAGCTGCAGAGAGAGGATGAGCAGGGGAAGGCCGACCCACGCCGGGGGCGGGTGGACCGTCGGACCGCGGAGACAGAGATCTCGGTGGAGGTCCACCTGGACGGGACCGGGCGCCACCGGGTCGAGACCGGCATTGGCTTCTTCGACCACATGCTGGCCCACGTAGCCCTCCACGGCCTCTTCGATCTGGTCGTCGAGGCTGATGGGGATCTGGACGTGGATCCCCACCACACGGTGGAGGACGTGGCGCTGGTGCTGGGGCAGGCCTTCGACCGGGCTCTGGGTGACCGGCGTGGCATCGTGCGCATCGGATCCGCCTACGTGCCCATGGACGAGACGCTGGCCTTCGTGGCCCTGGATCTCTCGGGGCGCCCGTACGCCGTCACCCAGGTCGTCTGGACCGGGGATCGGGTTGGGGGGCTCCCCGTGACGCTCGTCGACCACGTCTTTCGCTCCTTCGCCACCGCCGTCCGCGGCAACGTGCACGCACGGGTCCTCTATGGGGACGATGACCACCACCAGGCCGAGGCGTTGTTCAAGGCCCTCGGTCGGGCGCTGGCCGTTGCCACCCGACTCGACGCGCGACGGGGATCGTCGATCCCCTCGACGAAGGGGACCCTATGATCGCGCTGGTCGACTACGGGGCGGGGAACGTGCGCTCTGTGCACAAAGCACTGGAGGCCGTGGGCGGCCGGGTGGTGGTGGCCCGCACCCCGCTGGCCATTCGTGATGCCGAGCGGATCGTGCTGCCCGGTGTGGGCGCCTTCGGCGACTGTATGCGGAGCCTCGCGGCC
>SKQX01000005.1 GCA_007118795.1 Thermoflexales bacterium
ACTCCTGGAGGAGAAGCGCCCGAACTACCTGGCCGCCGTCGTCGTTGGGGACGATGACGCCGGTCTGGCCTATGTCGACATCACCACCGGCGAGTTTGTCACCACTGAGGTGAATCGCGGTGAGGTCAGGCAGGAGGTGGCCCGTCTGCAGCCCAGAGAGTGCCTGGTTCCTGAGGAGGGACGATGGGCCGAGGACGGTGGTTCGAGGGGGGAGGCGAAGCAGACCAGGGCAGAGGCGGCAGAGCACATAGGGCCAGGCACCCACATCACCCCGCTCCAAGCGTATCGGTTCGAGCTGGGAGCGGCGCGGCAGGTGCTCCGGGATCACTTCGGAGTCACCACCCTGGATGGTTTTGGCTGTGCCGGCAAGCCCCTGGCCACCCGCGCCGCTGGGGCGATCATTCACTACCTACGGGAGACCCAACGAGGGGCGTTGAGGCAGATTTCGGGACTCAGCACGTACTCGACGTCCCGCTTTATGCGCCTGGATGCGACGACGCGTCGCAACCTGGAGATCACCGAGACCATCCGAGACCACGATGAACGTGGCTCACTGCTGGGCGTGCTCGACGAGACGCTGACCGCCATGGGAGGGCGACTGCTCCGAGGCCGATTGGCCCAACCGCTGCTGGATCGAGATCGATTGGGCGAACGGTTCGACGAGGTGGAGGCTTTCTACGGCGACACGATCCTCCGCGGAAAGACACGAGAATCCCTTAAATCGATGCCCGATCTGGAAAGGCTGGCCAATCGTGTCCTGGGAGGCGTAGCTTCCCCCCGGGATCTGGTCGGCATCCGCAGGGCCCTGGAGGCCGTGCCGGATCTCAAGGAGATTGTGTCGCCATCTTCAGTCTGCAACGCCCGGTTTGGACCGGGGTTGGATCCGTGCGTCGAGGTGAGGTCTCTGATCGCGTCCGCCATCGCGGATGATCCTCCTGGCAAGGTGAGCCGGGAGGGGGTTATCCGCCGCGGTTACTCTCAGGAGCTGGATGATCTGTTGGGTTCGGTGCGGGAGGCGCGGGAATGGCTGGCGACTCTGGAGAAGCGGGAGCAACAGCGGACGGGGATCAAGAGCCTGAAAGTGGGCCACAACAAAGTCTACGGCTATTACATCGAGGTGACCAAACCGAACATCGATGCGGTGCCAGAGGCGTACACGCGCAAGCAGACGCTAACCAACTCGGAACGTTATATCATCCCAGAACTGAAGGAGGTCGAGACGCGCATCCTGAGCGCCCAGGAGCGACAATCCGAAGTTGAAGCCCGATTGTTTCAGGAGATCTGCCAACAGGTGGGGGCCAAGGTGGACGCCCTGCTGCGGACGGCACGGACACTGGCGCGATTAGACGTCGCCTCGGCCCTGAGCGAGGTGGCCGTGAACAACCGGTACGTGCGACCGGTGCTCACGGATGAAGACCTATTGGAGATCGACGCCGGTCGCCACCCGGTGGTGGAGAAGACGCAACAGGACGAACCGTTCACACCAAACGATCTGCGTCTGAACGACGAGGAGCGGATCCTGATCATCACCGGACCCAATATGGCCGGGAAATCGGTCTACCTGCGCCAAGCCGCGCTGATCGTCCTGATGGCGCAGATCGGGAGCTTCGTCCCAGCGACGGAGGCGAAGATCGGGATCGTGGATCGGATCTTCACCCGGATTGGTGCGCAGGACGAAGTAGCCTTCGGCCAGTCCACGTTTATGGTCGAGATGATTGAGACAGCTAACATCCTCAACCACGCGACCCCGCGTAGCCTGCTCATTCTGGACGAGGTTGGGCGAGGCACGAGCACGTACGACGGCCTCTCCATCGCCTGGGCGGTGGTGGAGTACCTGCATCATCATCCCGAGCGACGGGCCAGGACGCTGTTCGCGACCCATTATCACGAGCTGACAGAGATGGGCGACCGTTTGCCCTCGGTGAAGAACTACAACCTGGCGGTGGTCGAGGAGGGCAAACGCGTGGTGTTCCTGCACAAAGTTGAGCCCGGCGGTGCCGATCGCTCGTACGGCATTCACGTGGCGCAACTGGCCGGGGTGCCCAGACCGGTCATCCAGCGGGCCGAGGAACTGCTGGCCCAACTGGAGAGCGGGGCGTTCCGTCCCGGCACAGACCGGCCGGAGCCTTATCAGCCGGTCCTCTTCGCTAATGAGCATCCCGTCGTGGAAGAGATCCGAGGGCTGGACGTGTCGACGATGACCCCGCTGGAGGCGTTGAATCTCCTGTATGAACTGCACAGACAGGCCCGAAACAACATCGGCGAAGCAGACTGATCAGTTCACCCGACAGGGAGCAGGATGGAGGCGGCCAGACCCATCTGCCCCACATGATAGGTTATGTGGACCCACAGTCTGGCCTGAGCGACGGGTTTGACGAATCGATCCCGGGCCAGCAGGACGTCTGAGATGAAGAACAAGCTCCCTCCCAGCACGGCGAGAGCGGATCGGGCCGCCCCCCAGCTTGGACGGAAGAGCGTAGCCCAGGCTGAGAACAGCATCAGACTGATGACCAAAGCGTAGGTTCCCACGGGCAAGAGCATCGTCGCCGCATCTCCCTGACGCAACCCCCCGACGATGCCGCGGAGGGCCAATGCTCCCGCGCCCGCGATGGGTATGAGGAGAAGAAACGACGGCCACGGTGGCGGGGTAGGGTTGAACCCCACCGTGTAGCAGATGTGCGCAAGCAGGAAAGCAACCAGCCCGGCCAAGAAGAGGCGTTCGCGGCGTAGCATCAGGAGGACGTCTCCGACCAGCGAGAGGGCCACGCCGAAAAGAAACCACGGTGCCTGCCACGTATCGTGGGGTCCCCGCATCCAGAAGAGAAGACAGCCCAGAAGCGCGATCATCGTGGCCGGTTTGCCCACGTATTCGAGGCGTCTCCGATCGTGCGCCACGGCGAACCAGTCTCCCACGGCGAAGACAAGAGGGGCTATGAGCAGGGCGTAACGCATCATCGCGTCCCTTCCTCGGTCACTCAGATCCAGTGCGGGGATCCAGGGCGTCCCGGAGGGCATCGCCCACCAGGTTCAGCGAGAGGACGGCGAGCATCATGACGGCGCTGGGCGTCAGACTGACCCACGGTGCTAGCCTGAGGAACTCACGCCCTTCATCGATCATCGTGCCCCACTCCGGCGTGGGAGGCTGGGCCCCGAGCCCGAGGAAACTGAGAGACGTCGCTCTCAGGATGGCCCACGCAACGTCCATCGTGGCTAGCACGAGGACCGAGGCGGCGATGTTGGGGAAGACATGACGCAGCACGATACGGGGGTGGCGACAGCCGATGGCGTGGGCCGCCTCGATGTAAAGCTCCCGTTTCACAGTGAGGACACTCCCTCGGACGAGCCGCACATAGGTGGGGATGCCCGCCAAGCCGACGGCCAGAGTGACGTTGGCCAGACCGGGCCGGAGAATGGCGACGATACCCAGTGCCAGTATGAGGCTGGGAAAGGAAAGCACGAGATCCGTGGCGCGCATCACAACGTGGTCGAGCCAGCCCCCATAGTAACCGCTCATCAGGCCGACAACAAGGCCGGGAAGGGCCGCCAGCAGGGCGGCCAGGACCCCCACGGAGAGGGAGGTCCGAGCGCCAAACAACACTCGGCTGAAGACGTCGCGTCCGAACAGGTCGGTTCCGAAGGGATGGGCGAGGGACGGGGGGAGGAACTGGCTCTGGTAATCCATAGCGAGGGGGTCATAAGGGGCCAGCCAAGGAGCCAGCAACGTCCCGACCACGAGGGAGATGAGCACCACCGCACCAACGAGGCCGGCTATGGAGAAACGGCCGCCGATCATAGTCCGGAGTCTCATCCTTGACGAATGCGAGGGTCGAGCAAGCCGTAGCTGACGTCGACGAGGAAGTTGACGGCGATGTAGATAGCCGCACCCAAGATGACAACGCCCTGGATCAGCGGGTAGTCGTTCCAGAAGATCGCGTCAACGACCAATCGTCCCAATCCCCTTCGCGAGAAGAGCGATTCGGTCACCACGGTGCCACCGAGGAGGGAGCCGAACTGCAGTCCGATGACCGTGATCACCGGTATGAGCGCGTTGCGTAGCGCATGGCGCCAGAGGATGACGCGCTCCGTGACCCCCTTGCCCCGGGCGGCGGTGATGTACCCCTGGGGTAGCACCTCTAGCATCTGCGTTCGCACCAGACGGGCGATGGTCGCCGACGACGCCAGGCTCAAACAGAGGGCGGGCATGACCAGATGGCGCCAACTACCCTGCCCGGTGGCCGGGAGCCAGCCTAATAGCAGACTGAAGAGGAGCATGAGCAGGAGGCCGGACATCAGGATGGGGATGGAGAAGCCGAGGACGGAGAGAGCGATGCAGAGCTGATCGATCCAGCTGCCCCGGTGAGTGGCAGCCACGATGCCCGCAGGAATACCTGCGAGCAGCGCCAAGAATGTAGCGCTGGTAGCCAAGGCCAGGGTGTGCGGGAGTTGCTCGGCGATGGCATCGGCTACGGGGCGGCGGCTGACCAAGGAGACGCCCAAGTTGCCCTGTACCAGCCCCTGCAGGAAGCGGACGTATTGGACGACCAGCGGCTCGTCGAGGCCGAGCTGCTGCCGGACAGCGGCGATATCCTGGGCCGAGCCACCAGCCTGGGATACGAGGACGGTGGCAGGATCACCGGGCAGTAGACGGATGGCGAAAAAGGTGAGGGTGACGACAGCCCAGAGCACAAGGACCGTCGATAGAAGACGTCTTAAGGTGAAGCTAAGCATCTCTCAACTCTAGCGTGACACAAGGAAACGCCGGGCACGCCCTACGCACCTTTCAATGCTCGCCCGGCAACTCTGTCCGATCCACCGGACGATCAGAGGGGCAACCGGGCTGCTACTCCTGTGCCAGCGACACCTCGTAGAGCCAGGGAAACCAGCCCTGTCGATCGTAACGGAGATCCCGCACGTGGGCACCGGCGACGTTGAGATTCACATAGTCCCGGATGGGGAGGATCACCGCCTGCTCCATAAGGTGGTGCTGAATCTCACCATAGATCGCCCGGCGTTCCTCCGGGTCCATGGCCCTCCTGCCCTCATCGAGCCAGTCATCCAACTGCGGATCAGCGAACTTGGACCAGTTGAATCCCCCGTCTATGTTGTCCGATCGGAAGGTGGTACGGATGATGTCCGGATCACTGCTGGAGAAGACGAAGGGAGCAAGGTGATACTTCCCGTCGGCGACATCGCTCACCGCATTGGAGAAGGTCATCTCGCGGGACTCCATATCCACGCCGACCCGGCGAAGCTGATCCTGGAGCATCTGTCCCACCTCGGGGATGTACCCCCAACCCATCAGAATCGTCTCCAACCTCAGGGGCACGCCATCCTGCTGGCGGATGCCGTCGCCGTTAGAATCGATCCACCCCGCTTCCTCCAAGAGGGCGGCGGCTCGCTGCGGGTCGTAGTCGTACATCCCCTCCACACCGGGATCGTACCCAAAGGTGGGGCGCGTCAAGGGGCCGTAGGCCGGCAGCGAGTACTCCTTGAACACGGTACGCACGATCGCCTGTCGGTCCACAGCGTGAATGAGCGCCTTCCGGACACGGAGGTCGTCCAAGGGAGGACGCTGCGTGTTCACGAAGAACTGGAGTGGCTGCCCGGGAATCGACACCGGTATCAAGGTGTAGTCCGGGCTCTGGTCAAGCCGAACAGCATCCTGGGGTGAGACCTCGCCCATTACGTCGGCCTCTCCGGACTGCAATGCCAGGACGCGCGTGGCTACGTCCGGGTAGAATCGGAAGGTCACTCGTTCCAACTGCGGGGGCCCCTGGCGATCGAAGAAATCCGGCGCCCAGTCGTAGTCCGGATTGCGCACCAGCGTGAGGTGATCCCTGGGCACATACTCCTCGAACATGAAGGGGCCGGTCCCGACCTGATGGAACTGGTACTCTGCACCCCACTGCGAGACTGCCTCTGGAGAGACCATGGCCAGGTAGACGGTGCTCAGCGACGTGAGAAAGGGGGCGTACGGCTCTGCGAAATGGACACGCACGGTGTGGTCATCGATGATCTCCGTGCGATCGTAGGGCCCGAGCATCCCACGGGCCTTGAGGGACCGCGTCGCCGGGTCCGCGATGCGCTCGAGGCTGAACTCTACCGCGGCAGCGTTGAAAGGGGTGCCGTCGTGGAAGATCACGTCATCCCGCAGGCGGAACGTGAACGTCAACCCATCCTCCGAGATCTCCCATTCCTCCGCCAATCCGGCGACGAACTCCCCTTCAGGCGTCAACCAGACCAGCGGATCGTAGACACCGGTCAAGGGTATGCCCAACTCCGAGGACGCGTCGACGTGGGGATCAATTCCCGAAGGGGTTAAGGTGAGACCGTAGACAAGACTACTCTCTGAGGGCTGGCCCCCGCAGCTCACAAGCAGCATCGAGAGTAGTGTGAACACGATAAGGAAGCGATTCACGGGTCATCCTTTCTTCTTCTACCCAGAGGACAGCAAGGGTCGCAACCTGCCGCTCGTCGCCGGGACTCGGGAGCCCCCTGTACCGTTCAGAGGCGCTGCTCGGTCTTTTCGAGTACGTCCTGCTCTGCAAACCTGCGCGACGAGCGTTGGGCTATAGCTGCAAGACAGTGGCGACAGGTAAAGCGCCCCCTCCGTGCTCCGTGCCCAGCGCCAGGTACAAGGCTCTCACAAGAGACAGGCTGGGACTCATGTGATCAGGAGCTCTTTCTGCCACGTCTTGTCGACACGAGATTATACCACGTGGGCCTAAGTTGACAATCGTTCCGCCGAGGAGTAGAATCACCCGTTATGGAAGAAGCCGCAGAGAGACCAGTGGATCGGGATCGTCTGAGCGTGGTCCTGGCGGTTCTTGTTCTCAGCAGCGTCCTTTTTCGATTCATCGAGCTGCCCGAACACGTCTACCGGCTGCAGGTCCTAGGCTCCCCCCTCGAGATCCATGCCAG